>JAFDWA010000402.1 GCA_018268735.1 Actinomycetota bacterium
CAAAGCCCTACGCGAGATCACCACACGCGCAAACGTTGCCTGACGCGGCACTAGCAGTCCGAGCACGCGGGTGTGGCCGTGCGGGGGGCGAGCGCCGAGCGTCGGACCATCACCCCTGATGGGTGATGGTCACGGCCACTGAGGCTGGTCGATACTGAGGGAGTGATCCGGTCAGGACCTGCTCAGGCCGGCGCGACTCCAGTCGGAGGCATGACGGTCGGCATCGCCCTCCTCGGCCGACCCTGATGGTCACGCTGCCCGCCCACATCGACCCGTTGGCGCCGGTCCGCGCTGCCAGATCGTGGCTCGGCGACGCCGAGGGTCGACGACACCGACGCGTGGCGGTGAACGAGAACCGGGCCCACATCGAGGTGCGGGGCAGCCAGGTGGTCGGGCGGACCGCGTTTCGCGACGACCTGCGGGCAGCGTTGCAGCGATTCGAAGGCGTCGACTGGGTCGAGGTGGACGCGACGCTCGGCCGGGCGGTCGTCCTGTTCGACCCGGAGGAGGTCGAGATCGACGACATCGTGTCGGTCGTCGAGGACGTCGAGGACGCGCACGACCTCGCCGAGGAGCGATTCCCCCACGGACGCGCCGACTACCCCGGGGACTCCGAACCGCTGCAGCGACACCTGTTCGCCGTGGTCGCCGACACCGTCGGCTTCGGGGTCGCTGCTGCGGCCCAGGCGCTGCACGTCGTCGGCATCCCCGCCGAGATCCCCGGCATCGTGTCGCTGCTCGAGGGACAGCCTCGTGTCCGGCGGTTCCTCGAGGACCGGATCGGTCCACCGGCCACCGACGCGGCGCTCGCCACGACCACAGCTCTCGCCCAGGCACTCGGGCAGGGACCGCTCGGGTTGATCGTCGACATGGGCCACCGGGGCAACCTGATCGCCGAGCACTTGGCGCGTCGGGCGGTGTGGCAACGGCGTGAACCCGAACTGGTCGAGGGGCCCCACAGCGTGCGCCACGACCCACTGCGGCTCGGCCCGCGCCCACCGCTGCCGAAGGGACCCATCGAGCGCTACACCGACGCCGCGGCGATCGCCGCGCTCGTCTCGGTGATGGTCACCCTCGGCGTGACGCGCGACCCCCGGCGCGCCGTCGACCTCGTCCTCACCGGCGTGCCGAAGGCGGCGAACCTGGGTCGTGAGGCGTTCGCTGCGCATCTCGACGTGGCGCTCGCCCGAGCGGACGTGATGGTCATGGACCCACGGTCGCTGCGCTGCCTCGACCGCACCGACACGGTGGTGATCGACGCGCGCCTGCTCGCATCGGGTCGTTGGTCGATCGACCGGTTGGAGGTCGTCGACCCGGACGCTGATCCGGTGGTGTGCACGGCAAGAGCCCGAGCGCTGCTCGACGTCCAGGACCCCGGAACGACCCGTCGACGTGGCTCGTGGACGCTGGAGCCCCACGACACCGACGAGCGCGCACCGAGGGGCACGACCGCACGGGTTCGCCGACTCCGGCGCGGCGGCCGTCGCGTCCTCGACCTGTGGCGCGGTGACCGGTTGATGGCGGTGGTCGCAGTAGCTGAGGACCCTGTGCCGCTCGCCGTGCAGCTCGTCGAAGATGCGCGCATCACGGGCCTCGACGTCGTCCTCGCCGGCGGGACGGACGCGCTGGCCGAGCGGCTGGGTGATGTCGCCCGCTGGACGGCGACGCGGGTGTCGGAGGAGATCCGGGAGCACCAGCGCAACGGGCACCTCGTGATGTTCGTGAGCGGTCGGGCGCACACCGGGCTGCGTGCGGCCGACATCGGCATCGGCGTGCAGACCCCGGGTCACCGTGCCCCGACGGCTGCCGACGTGGTGATCCGCCAGGGACTCGGACAGGGTTGGTTCCTGCTCGGGGCGGTCCGAGCGGCGCGAACCGTCAGCCGTCAGAGCGCGCTGATCGCACTCGCCGGCGCCGGCACCGGGGCGGCCTGGTCGCTGATCGGCCCCCGTCGCCTCGCAGCGCAGCGCACGATGCTCGCCATCAACACGAGCGCACTGCTGACGATGTTCAACGGTGCGTTCGCCGGGACGCGGACGACGTGGACGGCTCCGCCGGTTGCCCCGCCGATCGAGCGCTGGCACGAGCTGTCCGCGGCCGAGGCGTTGCGACGGATCGGCTCGAGCAGCGGCGGTCTGGAACCCGACGAGCAGCTCACCCGTCGTCTGGCGGAGACCGCCCGCATCGTCCGGACCCCGGTCGGGCTGGTGCGCGCCACCGTCGACGAGCTCGCCAACCCGCTCACCCCGCTGCT
>JAFDWA010000403.1 GCA_018268735.1 Actinomycetota bacterium
CGCGCCGATGCTGCTGCTTGAGAACGTCAGAAACATGCTCGTGCTCGACGGCGGGGCGGCCATGCAGTACCTGGTCGACGAGTTGGAGGCGCTCGGCTATCGGTGGGCCTACCGTCTTGTCGATTCCCGCTTCACTGGTGTGCCTCAGCGACGACAGCGCGTGATCTTCCTGGCCTCCCGAACCATCGACCCGCGCGCTGTGCTCTTCGCTGACGACAAGGGCGAACCCGGCCCAGAGTGGTTCTCGGAAGAGACCTGCGGCTTCTACTGGACCGAGGGGCTGCGCGGTCTCGGTTGGGCACGGGACGCAGTGCCCACCCTCAAGGGCGGCTCGACCATCGGCATCCCGTCCCAGCCTGCGGTCTGGAATCCCTCCGCACCTCTGGGTCGACGGATCGTCCTGCCGGGGGTCGATGAGGGCGAACAGATGCAGGGATTCCCGGCCGGGTGGACTTCACCTGCGGATGATGGACCAGGTCACAAGGGCCCACGGTGGAAGCTGACCGGCAACGCTGTCACCGTCGGTGTGTCTGCCTGGGTTGGCCGCCGGCTGCGTGACCCCGGTGAGCCGATCCTCGATGGACAGCCGATGACGGCTGGAGGGCGTTGGCCCACTGCGGCATTCGGAGCCAAGGGAAAGATCTGGGCGGTGGACGTGTCCATGTGGCCCACCCGAGAGCCGTATCGTCATCTCCACGAGATCGTCAACCTGGGGGCAGCTCGGCCCCTGTCGGCTCGAGCGAGCGCAGGATTCCTCTCCCGAGCCGAGCGCGGCACCCTGCGCTTCGTCGACGGATTCTTGGATGATGTCGCCGAGCACGCCGCTTACATGGCGGGGGAGCTCTCTGTCGCCTGACGCACGACCTCCGGGTCGCCCAGCCGCCTCGTCGGAGGTCGTGCGAAGACGGATGCAGCGTCAGGCGCGAAGGGACACAGCCGCAGAGCTGGCCGTTCGTCGCGAAGTCTGGCGGAGAGGACTTCGCTACCGCGTCGATGTCGCTCCCGTCCCCGGTCTTCGACGGCGTGCTGACTTGGTGTTCACAAAGGCCCGCGTCGCGGTCTACGTGGACGGCTGCTTCTGGCATCGCTGTCCAGCCCATGCCACCTCACCGAAGGCGAACAGCACGTGGTGGCGCGAGAAGCTCGATGCGAACGTACGGCGTGACCGCGACACGGATCAGCGGCTGGCCGAGGCGGGATGGAAGGTCATCCGGGTCTGGGAACACGAGGACCCCGTCGTTGCTGCGGACCGGATCGAGTCGGCCGTCAGCTGACCTCCAGCTGCGGGTCCCCGGAGCTGGTTCCGGACTCACCTACCATCCGATCGATGGAGGGACCCTCGATTCTTGTCGAAGCTCTGCGCGACGCAACGATCGCTGACAAGTACGGGAATCGGTGGCAGTACCACTCTCGCAGCGACCGACACTCCAAGGTCGCCTGCTGGGGTATCGGCCTCGACCTGCTGAGCTCATCGGCGTTGCTCCGACGGCACGTTGCCGAGGGCAAGGTCACCCTCGGCGTGAATCACACGATGCGGGACTTCGGCACCGGTAGGAAGAAGGATCTGGATCTGGTGCTGGCTCGCCCCGAGGGGGAGCCGGACCGACGGGTCACGTTCGCTCAACTGGCGGAGCGCTACACGATTCCTCTGTCTGACCGGCAACAGGCGATCCTCGCGGACCTTCCGGAGCTGCCTGTTGCTCCCGTGGGCGCAGTCCTCATCGCGCTCGAGGCAAAGGCGACGATGACGGCGCACATCCGAGCGTTGCCCCGTCTCTACGATGAGCTGAACTCGTCGCACCTCTGTGTCCACGGAGCTAGTCGCCAGGCGCTCGCCATCGGGTTCGCCATCATCAATGCGTCGGCGAGGTTCGCTTCCTCGGACATGAACAAGTTCGACCTGTCGAAGGTCGATCGGGTGTTCACCGAGGAGCCGCAGCCTCGCTCACTGCTGCGCACGCTCGAGAAGCTCGCCGAGATGCCTCGCCGATCCAACACGCGAGAGACCGGGTTCGACGGAGTCGGCGCAGTCGTCATCGACGGTGCGAACGACGGAACCCCGTTCCAGCTCATGACAGCCCCGCCTGCGCCGCAGCCAGGTGAGCCGTTCCACTACGACGGAATGATCGCTCGGATGGCCAACGAGTACGACACGAGCTTCGCTTCGATCTGATCTGCGCTCGTCGGTCGAGCCTGTCGTCGCCGGCCTGAACGTCCTCGGCGTGTAGTCTCCGTCCTGGCC
>JAFDWA010000404.1 GCA_018268735.1 Actinomycetota bacterium
GGCGGTGGCGCTGCCGGTGGTGGCGGTGGTGGCGCCGGCGGTGGCGCCGGCGGTCCGTCGATCGCCGTCCTGCACGTCGGTCCGGGCACCCTCGGCGTCAACGCCAGCTCCTACACCCGTCCGGCGATCCCGGCAGCGGGTGGTGTCGGCGGCGCTGCAGCGGCGGCTGCGACCTCCGGCGTCGGCGGCTTCGGCGGTGGCTGCGGTAGCGCAGGCACCGGCAACTGCCGGGGCAACGACGGTGCAAGCGCCGGCGCAGGCCGGATGGGTCCTGCCGGAGCCAACGGCCCGGCTGGCCAGCTCGCCCGGGTGATCGACGGCGGCACGATCGTCGTCAACTGAGCCGATCGGAGGGTCCGGTCGATCGCTGTCCGCTGCGATCGACCGGACCCTCGTCGGATGCAGGGGTAGTCAGCCAGGTCAGGGGTAGTCAGCCAGGTCAGGGGTAGTCAGCCAGGTCAGGGACAGACGACGGACTGCACGGAGGGGTGGCCACCGTGGGAACCAGAGCGAGGACCGCAACGATGAAGCACCGGATGACCAGGCGGCTCGGGTCCGCTCTGGCGGCACTGGCCATGATCACGACCGTCGCCGTGTCGTGCACCCCTGCGACCACACCGCCGACGACCCAGCAGTTCTGCGACTTCTGGAACAAGGTGGAGACGGCGCCGCCTGCAGCGAACAACGCGGTGCTCGTCAAGCCCGACGTGGTGGCGCTCGCGAGCGGGACGACCGTGACCGGTTCCAGCTGCACCGATTCCAACGCCCAGATCGCGCTCAACGGTGCGACGCTCGCGCAGGGCACCGAGGTGCTCTCAGAGCAGGGCACCTCCAACACGACGAAGGTGGCGGCGGTCACCGGGAACGAGATCGCGGGCGGCCAGCCGGTCCTCGACAACCTCAAGCTGCAGGCGCTGTCGGCCGAGATCGGCACGTTCGGCATCCGGCTCCGCGGCAACGTCGCCGTGACGCTGTCGGGGACCACGTCGACGATCGGCTTCGTCGGCACCCTGCAGGACCTCAACAACTGGTCCATCCAGCTCTCCTCGAGCAACCTCACGATCCCGGGGATGACGGTCTCACCGGTCGTCTTCTCCGGAACCCTGACCGTCGCCAACGGCGTGCCGTCGCTGGCCATGTCGGCGAACGCGAGCAACGTCAAGATCGGTGACATCTCCGTCACCGGCGCCAACGTCCAGCTCAACGCCTCGCCCATCAACGGGGTGTCGGCCAACGTCAGCGGCACCGTCAAGGTGGGACCGACCACAGCGTCCGGCAACGTCGCAGTCTCCTTCGACCGGGCTGGAGCGCTCGTGTCCGCCAAGGCCGACATCGCAGCGCACCTCGTCGGCACCATGACCGGCGGCAAGAAGGCCGACCTCCAGGGCACGGTGCACCTGGACGGCAACAGCCAGCAGACCGCCATCTCCTTCTCCGCCAGCGGTGTCGTCGGTGACCTCATGGTCAACAAGGCGAGCGGCGATCTGGTCCTCGCCACCAACAAGGCCACCTTCGTCGGTGTGCTGGACGTGCAGCAGGGAGCGAACGTCGTCCGCTTCAACGGCTCGATCGTGTGGGACGGCATCACCGCCGCCACGCCGTACCTGTCGATCCAGGGGTCCGGTGAGATCTCCGGCACCATGCAGGACGGCCAGACCGTGTCTGTCAAGGGGACGCTCGACACAGAGATCATCGGTGGTCAGGTCCGGGCAGTCATCAACGGCGACCTCCAGGTCGGGACGCTGAAGGCTCACGGATCCGCAATCGTCGAGACGGCCGGTGCCACCACGACGCTGACCGTCGATGCCCAGCTCCAGAACGCCGGGTTCACCGCATCCTTGGCAGGTGTGGTCGTGATCACCAACGGTCTGGCTGAGACCATCGACCTCACCGCTGGTGTGACGGGTCAGGTGAAGTTGGGCGACGTCACGCTCGACAGCGCGAACCTCCACATCACGAGCGCCTACGGCAGCACCCTCTCGCTGTCGTTCAACGGGCACGTCACGATCGGTTCAACGGCTGACCTCTCCGGGTCCCTCGACGCCTCCTTCGGGCCCAACGGCACGCTGCTGAGCCTCGTCGGTCAGATGAACGGCTCGCTGCAGCTCGGCAGCTGGGGCCTGCTGGGCTTCTCCGGCTCGGTGGTCGCCAACCCGGACCAGGTGACTGTCAGCGGGTCAGGTGGCATCACCACGATCAACTTCCCGCTCGGCATCCAGTTCAGCGGCTCCTTCACCT
>JAFDWA010000405.1 GCA_018268735.1 Actinomycetota bacterium
GAGGCGCTCGCCGAGGAGGCTGCGCGCCTAGGCCTGGAGGCGTTGGCGATCACCGACCACCACGGCTTCTACGGCGTCGTCCGCTTCGCCCAGGCGGCCCGGGCGTCGGGGCTGCCGACCGTGTTCGGCGCCGAGCTCACCCTGAACGCCACAGAGACCCGCTCCGGTCCCGCCGATCCCGCCGGTCGGCACCTGGTCGTCCTGGCGAGGGACCCGGTTGGCTACGCACGGCTGGCGTCGCTGCTGTCGCAGGCACAGATGGCGGGGGAGAAGGGACGCCCCCAGGTGTCGTTCGCGGATCTGGCCGAGGCGGCGTCGGGTCGGGCGCGGGGCCACTGGGCGGTGCTCACCGGGTGCCGCAAGGGGACGGTGCCAGCGGCGCTCCTCGCCGACGGTCCGGCCGCGGCGGAGCGGGAGCTGCGCAGCCTCGTCGCGGCGTTCGGGGTGGAGCACACGTTCGTGGAGCTGTGGGACCGCGGCGACCCGCTCGACTCGGTCCGCAACGACGCGCTGGCCGAGCTCGCCGTGCGTGCCGGGGTGCAGCCGGTCGCCACCAACGACGTGCACCACGCCACCCCGGCCGAACGCGACCTGGCCGCGGCGCTGGCAGCGCTGCGGGCACGGCGCAGCCTGGATGAGATCGACGGGTGGTTGCCCGCTGCGGGCCAGGCCCACCTGCGCTCGGGTGCGGAGCAGGCCCGTCGCTTCGCCCGCTACCCGGGTGTGGTCGCCGCCGCTGCGGCGTTGGGTCGTGCCTGCGCGTTCGACCTCTCCCTGGTGGCGCCGGCGCTGCCGCCCTACCCCTGTCCGGTGGATCCGGACGACCCGAATGCCGCGCCGATGTCGGAGGCCGACTTCCTGCGCCGGCTCGCCGAGGAGGGTGCGACGCGTCGCTACGGACCTCGTCACGCCGAGGACGTCGCCGGGGCGTGGGCCCAGATCGACCGCGAGCTCGACCTGATCGAGTCGCTCGGGTTCCCGGGCTACTTCCTGATCGTGTGGGACATCGTCGAGTTCTGCCGACGCTCCGACATCCTCTGCCAGGGGCGGGGTTCGGCTGCGAACTCGGCGGTCTGCTACTCGCTCGGCATCACGAAGGCCGACGCCGTGCGCCTCGGCCTGCTCTTCGAGCGGTTCCTGTCGCCCGAGCGCGACGGCCCGCCCGACATCGACCTGGACATCGAGTCCGGCCGACGCGAGGAGGTCATCCAGTACGTCTACGAGCGCTACGGACGTTCCCACGCGGCGCAGGTCGCGAACGTGATCACCTACCGGGCGCGCTCAGCGGTGCGTGACGCTGCCAGGGCGCTCGGCTTCGCCCCGGGTCAGCAGGACGCCTGGTCCAAGGAGCTCGACCGCTGGGGTGGCGTCCCCGAGCCGGGCGGTGACGGCAGCGAGGGAGCGAGCGGCGCCGGGGCAGGTGGTGGGCGGGGTTCGGGCGTCCCGGACACGGTGCTCGCCCTCGCTGCGCGACTGCAGGACCTGCCCCGCCACCTCGGCATCCACTCGGGTGGGATGGTGATCTGCGACCGGCCGGTCGTCGAGGTGTGCCCGACCGAGTGGGCTCGGATGGAGAACCGCTCGGTGCTGCAGTGGGACAAGGACGACTGCGCGGCGGCGGGGCTCGTGAAGTTCGACCTGCTGGGCCTCGGCATGCTCTCCGCTCTGCACCGCTGCATCGACCTGGTGCGTGACCACCACGGCGTCGCCGTCGACCTCGCGGCGCTGCCGCAGGAGGACGCGGTCTACGAGATGCTCTGTCGGGCCGACTCGATCGGCGTGTTCCAGGTGGAGTCACGGGCGCAGATGGCCACGCTGCCCCGGCTGCGGCCCCGTTGCTTCTACGACCTGGTGGTCGAGGTGGCGCTCATCCGTCCCGGCCCGATCCAGGGCGGTTCGGTGCACCCGTACATCCGGCGTCGCAAGGGCGAGGAGCCCGTCACGTTCCTGCACCCGCTGCTCGAGCCGTCGCTCACCAAGACCCTCGGGGTCCCGCTGTTCCAGGAGCAGCTCATGCAGATGGCGATCGACGTGGCGGGCTTCAGCGCGGCGGAGGCCGACCAGCTCCGCCAGGCGATGGCGTCCAAGCGGTCCGAGCGGCGGATGGCGGAGCTGCGTGAGCGGTTCTTCGAGGGCCTCGCCGGCAACGGGATCACCGGGGACACCGCGACGGCGGTGTGGGAGAAGCTCGCCGCGTTCGCCAACTACGGGTTCCCCGAGTCGCAC
>JAFDWA010000406.1 GCA_018268735.1 Actinomycetota bacterium
GAGCGCCGCCACCCCGATGAGCAGGAGTTGCAGGACGTTCAGAGTGGACGGTTGGTTCTCCACCGTCAGCTGCTTGGGTCCTGAGTCGCCCCGGAGGTTCCATGTGGCGGTGCCACCGTCGATGATGTCGGCGTTGGATCGAAGGACCTCACCGGGGAGCGTGACGGCGAGGACGATCTCGGTGCTCGGGTCCACTCGGGTCGCCGCTGCGTTCATCCCGGCCAGCGGACCTGGCGCCTGGGTGACCGTCGAGGTGACCGCAGCAGGGTCGAGGGTCGCGTGCATGCTCCAGTGGCCGTCGTCGCCCTTGACGATCTCGAAGGTCTGGAACACGTGCGTCGAGTAGCCCTGGTACTCGGCCCCGGTCACCGCCCGAGCGACCTGGTTGTAGTCGTCGAAGGGGACCGACATCCGCACACCCTCCGAGCCAGCGGACTCGACCTTGGACACCTCGGCGCCATCGACGCCCTTCGTCGCGGCCGTCGCGAGGCGCACCAGGTCGTCGACGCCGATCGAGCCCCCCTGCAGCGTGACGTCGTCGAAGTAGACCGTCACATCGACGCTGCCGCTGCCATCGTCGTCGAGGTGGACGCCGACCTCGGTGCGAAGGCAGGCGGTGGACGCGAGCATCACGACCACCACGAGCGGCACCAGCCCGATCAGTCCCCTCCGACGTCGCATCGCACCAGTCTGCAACATCGACGGCGTCTCGTCAGGGTTGACGGGCCGAGCGCCCTCCACCGAGGCCCTGCAAGCCGCACGGGGTCGGAGGTTCCGACCGTATCCTTGGTCCATGCTGCGTGCTGCACGGCTCGTGAGCCTCGCCGGCGGGGTGCTGTCGGTGTTGGTGCTCAGCAAGGTCCACGCCGCCGCGATCGCAGACCCGCCCTACGACCTCACGGGCGGTCCGCGCATGTGGTGGGCGCTCAGCTACATCGCTCTGCTCATGCTCACGACCTACGCCGTCGGCCTGCCCGACCGGCCCCGAACCGCCGCTGGCGCGCTCTGGTTCGGCCTGATCGCCTGTGCGGGAGCAGCGCTGGGCGTGTCGGTGATCCAGTTGGTCGTCGGTGATGCCCTGCTGCCCCGCTTCGTCGTGTTCGGATCAGCGCTCCTCGACGCCCCGATCCAGGTCGTCGCGAACCTGATGGCGAGGGACGGCAGGTCCAGGGAAGGCAACAGGGACCGCGTCCTGCTGGTCTCGAGCCGCGTCGAACGTGAGCGGCTGCTCGACGACCTTCGGATGGACGTCGAGCGCTCGGCCAACCTGGTCCGCTCGATGGAACGGGTCGACGCCACTCCCTCCCCAGGCGATCCTGCGCCGATCGTGCGAGCCGTGGCGGAATCGGAGGCGACGCTCGTCGTCCTCGACCGCACGGCCCAGGCGGACGAGCGCGTGATCGCCCAGGCCGCGGAGCTGCACGAGCACGGGGTGCGCATCCGCACGTTGGAGGCGTTCTACGCTGGATGGCTCGGAAAGCTGCCGGTGAGCGAGTTGGAGCGCGCATCGCTGTTCTTCGACATCTCCGAAGTGCACAACAGCCGATTCGCCCGCGTGAAGCGCCTCATGGACATGACGATCGCAGTGCCGGCCACCCTGGTGCTGGCGGTGCTGATCCCGTTCGTCGCCATCGGTGACGTCGTGGCGAACCGTGGTCCGCTGATGTACCGCCAGGTCCGGGTCGGCCGCAACGGCGAGCGCTTCACGATCCTGAAGTTCCGCACCATGCGTCCCGACGCGTCGGATGCAGCCCCTGGAGCGGACGAATTCGCGTCGCGTGCTGCCAGCTGGACGCAGGCCGATGACCCACGGGTCACCCGATTCGGCGGCCTCCTGCGCCGCACCCACCTCGACGAGCTGCCCCAGGTGGTCAACATCCTGAAGGGGGAGCTGAGCGTCGTGGGACCGCGCCCGGAGCAACCGCACTACGTCGCCGAGCTGAGCGACAAGCTCCCCTTCTACAACCTGCGACACCTGGTGCGTCCCGGCCTGACCGGCTGGGCTCAGGTCAAGTACGGCTATGCCGGCGACGAGCGGGACGCGCTCGAGAAGCTGCAGTACGAGTTCTTCTACCTGGAGCACCAGGACACGACCTTCGACCTCCGGATCATGCTGCGGACGTTCCGCAGCATGATCGGCGGAGAGGGCAGGGGTCGATGACCGACGTCAGCTCCCGCGACGTGCGAGCGGACCGG
>JAFDWA010000407.1 GCA_018268735.1 Actinomycetota bacterium
GGCCCCGTTGGAGGGATTGGGGTGTCGTCAGCTGGCTTCGAGATGGTTGCGGAGCGCGTCCCGGATGACATCGGAGACGGCCACACCGTCAGCCTCCGCCCGACGGACGAGTCGCTCCTTGAGTTCGGGATCGAGTCGGACCGACTCCACCGTCGAGGGTTCTGACCCGAGCCGAGGCCGCCCACGCCGCCCGCGTCGTGCGACCAGGCGCTCGACGTCGTAGCCCTGCTCGGCCTCGTCCGCGAACTGCTCGACGAGCTGATCCGACACGGGTCCGTCCGGACCGGCGCTCGAGCTGTGAGTTGGGGTGGTCATCGTTCGAGCAGCCTCCGGTAGATCGGGCGCATGGCCATGGCGTGGATGGTCAACTCGGAACCGTCGGCGCTGACGAGAACGACGACCTCCAGCAGGTTGCTGGATCGGTCGGGCCCGAGCACGAGCCACCGGTCCGGGTCCTCCCCGACGTCCTCGACAGCCAAGGAGTGCTCGAGCGCATGGAGCATGTCGTCGTCAGCGATGTCGTGACGTCGGGCTGCGTGGTGGATTTCCACACGGGATTACTGTACTACGTAATTGCGGATGTGGGTGTGTGAGCCCGGCACATGACCGAACCGAGGCGGACCTCCACGGACGCCAGCAGACCGGACCGACCAACCTCACAAGTCGCTAATGCCCCCCTTGATCGCAGCATGGTCCACTGCGCATGAGTCGTCGCAGGACGCTCCATCGCCGCGACGGGCCCATCGCCGCGGTCTTCGCCGAGAAACGCCGTTGCTCAGCAGTCTCCTAGCCCGGAGGACTGGTCGTACTCGGTGCCATCGAGGTAGTTGTGGGTTGTGCGGGCCGAAGTGCGGCGTCTGACCACGAGGCCAGGGTCACCAGGTCCAGACGGCTGATCACGTCTTGAGCCAGTTTCGGGTCCGCAGAATTCGGAATGTCGACTACCGCGACGCCACGTTCATCGACGTGGTAGGCAAGATCACCTCCGACAGCTGTTGAGGCATCGACCTGTCGGCCGCCGTCCATCCACCACAGGATGTCTGCAGCGGCGGGCCACCTCTCGGTTGCCGTTCCGAGCGTGAAGGCCAGGTCGTTGCTGACGTACTTGGCCCACTGGTTCATCTGGTCAGCTCGGATTGGTACATGGACAGGATCTGCGCCTCGAAGCTCCATCCAGCCTTGATCCGACGCCATGCGGTTCAAGCCTCCGTCAGCATCGGGGGTTAGGGATTGGGCCGTTTGCAGGACTTCATCGAGCGTTCGATGTCGCCATGCGATCGTTACCGTGCGGCCGGCCGAATCGGTCCACCGAACGACCGAGAACGTTCCGAAGCTGTCAGCCGGCGACGCAGTGAGCTCGGCGTAGACGGCGGGCTGGTCTCCTAGTGCCACATCTCGCCGGCTAGTCACCTGGGGGGACGACGGGCCCGTGTTCAGATAGTCGAGGGCGGTTCGTTCCCCCGGCGCAGTCACGGCGACAGCTTGAACACCCGTGACGTTGCCGCTTCCGTCCACCCGTTGAAACACGCGTAGGCGTCCTCGGGGGCCTGCCCAGATGAACGACGCATCCTGGTTGGCTGAGGTGGTGCGCTCGTAGCCCGCGGGAGGTGCGCTCAGGCCCAACACCAGCGGTCCCTGGACGTTTGACGGAGCAGCCTTCGACGCTGGTCCCGCCACGACGGGTTCACCACTCGATGCATGGGCTGCCAAGAGGACGCCACCGAGCCCGACGATGACCAGTCCTGCCGCGAGCGCAACGACCCGAGTACTCCGCCGGTCCCTGCCCACATCGAATCGCTCGGGCGCAAGCCCGTCAGCACCAGCGATGGCCTTTGCCGTCTCGAATACCTCGTCCGCGCCCCTGGCCTCGCCGCGGTTCGCCAGTTCGTCCCAGTCCGGTCGCAGGTTCATCGTTCACCTCCTCCGTGAAGAAGCTTCCGTAGCCTTCGGCGGGAGCGTGAGGCTCTACCCCTCACCGTGGACGCACGCATGTTGAGCATCGTCGCCACATCCGTCGCCGAGATCCCCTCAACATCGATCAGGTAGAGAATGGAGCGGTCGATCGGCGGGAGCTCGGCGAGCACCGCGAGATCTGACGGATAGGACGGCTGTACGGACGGATCAGCTGCGAGGAGCACGAGACGGCCCTGGAGCCGTCCCTCACCTCGCCGGCGGTTGTGCGCGAGGTTCAC
>JAFDWA010000408.1 GCA_018268735.1 Actinomycetota bacterium
GGTCGATCCGGGTCGAGCTCGACCGGGCGCCGTCGCAACACCCCCAGGCCCGCCACCACCTCGCGCTGCGTCGGCGCAGGAACCCCCATCACCAGGTGGCGGTCAGGGGACGCGCAGGAGGCGGAGCAGGTCGGTGGATCTGGACCGCTTGCCGACCCCGGCGAGGACGGCGACGGTCTCGCCGGTGCTCACGTAGCCGGCGTCGCGTGTGGCGATGACGAGGTCGTCCATGAGCGCGAGCGTGTCGATGTGGTTCGGTGCCCGCATCGCGATCGAGCCCCAGCTCATCGAGAGCTGACGGAGCGTGCGGTCGTTCGGGCTGAAGGCCACGATCGGCATCGCCGGGCGGAAGCGTGCGATGGAGCGCACGGTGAGACCGGTCTCGCTGATGCAGATGATCGCTGCCACGCCCATCTCCGTGGCGGCGCGCCACGCCGCTGCGGTCATGGCGTCGGTCAGCTTGTCCTCCGAGCGCTCGCCGACCGCGGTCTTCCGCAGCAGGCGGATGCGGCGAGCCCAGGCGTCGTAGTCGAACTCCTGGTCCGCGCGCTCGGCGACCCGGCTCATCGTCGCGACCGTGTTGACCGGATCGGCGCCCACGGCGCTCTCGGCGGACAGCATGACCGCGGAGGTCCCGTCGAAGATCGCGTTCGCGACGTCGGACACCTCGGCGCGCGTCGGCGACGGCGAGGTGATCATCGACTCGAACATCTGCGTCGCGGTGATGACCGGCTTGCCCCCGCTGATGCAGTCGCGGGTGATCCGCTTCTGCATGTGCGGCAGCTCCTCGATCCCGAGCTCTGTCCCGAGGTCGCCGCGTGCGATCATGATCGCCCCCGCTGCCTCGATGATCCCCTGCAGGTTCTCGACCGCAGCGCGGGTCTCGATCTTCGCGACGATCAACGGTCCGCGCGGGTGCGGCTCGGTGCCGACCCGACGGATGTCGTGGGCGGATCGGACGAAGCTGATCGCGACCATGTCGACGCCCTCGTCGACGAAGGCGTCGAGCAGGTGCAGGTCGTGCGGTGTCGGCGTCGACATGCTGAGCCGGTCCGACGGGATGTGCAGACCCGGGCGCCCCTGCACCGGGCCGCCGTGCAGCACCGTTGCCTTCGCCGCGTCGCCGTCGATCGACTCGATGCCGAGCACGACGCTGCCGTCGCCGACGGCGAGCGAGTCGCCGGAGTGCACGTCGAGGAGCAGCTCGGCGTAGTCGACGCCGAGCACAGAGCTGTCGGATGCGTCGCGGCCGGGAACCAGGGTGACGTGGCTCCCCGCCTCGAGGCGGACCGGCGAGTCACCGAAGCTCCCGAGCCGGACCTTCGGTCCGGGCAGGTCGACGAGGATGCCGACCGGCTTGCCGACGTCGGCTGCGACGGCTCGCACGGTTCGGTACCGGGCCAGCGCCTCGTCGAGGGTTCCGTGGGCGAGGCCGATCCTGGCGACATCGGCGCCTGCCTCGATCACCCGACGCAGGACGTCCGGCGAGTCCGACGCGGGGCCGATCGTGGCGACGATCTTCGTTCGACGGGGCATGCCTCCACGCTACGTCGGCGCAGGTGCATCCCGGCATCCGGTTGCCACCCAGGTGGACCAGGAGGGCGGGAGGTGCCCGGTCGGTGGATCTGCTCGGACCATTCCCTAGCGTGGAACCACAGGATCCGTCGACGGACGGAGAACGGAAGGAACCCACCCATGACCGACCTCACCGTGCCGACACCGACGGGCCGTCATCGAGGGACCTACGGGGTCGACGCCCCCTACGTCCCCGCCCTCCTCCTGATCGCGGCTGCGGCATGCGTGGGCTTCGCTGCGACCTCGGGTCAGTGGCTCCAGTGGCTCCCGGCGATCGTCGTGCTCGGCGGCTCGGGGGTAGTGTACCTCCACACCACGCTCCGCGGGAAGTTCGTCGTGTGGGATCGCCTGGCCGACGGCCTGGACCTGCGAGGCGACGAGTCGGTCCTCGACGTGGGCTGCGGTCGAGGCATGGTGCTGACAGCGGTCGCCGGTCGGCTCACGAGCGGTCGCGCCACCGGCGTCGACATCTGGAGCAGCCACGACCAGTCCGGCAACGACATGACCGCCACGTCGCAGAACGCCGAGCTCGAGGGCGTGTCGGACCGCGTGGTGCTGGAGACCGGTGACATGCGATCGCTGCCGTTCGCTGACTCCACCTTCGACGTGATCGTCAC
>JAFDWA010000409.1 GCA_018268735.1 Actinomycetota bacterium
TGCTGGAGCTCGAGCCGCTCGCACGCGTGCCATCGGCGCCGCCACCGCCACCGCCACCGCCCCCGGCACCGACAGCGCCTCCGCCGTCGACGGTCGACGGGTCCGCCGTCGGCAACTCGACACCACTGGCAGCCGATGGGGTGGCGGTCGTGACCGACGGCGGTTCGGTCCTGATCCGAGACGTGTCGCTGACGTTCCCTGCCGGGACGTTCACCGCGATCCTCGGACCGACCGGTGCCGGCAAGTCGACGTTGCTGAAGACGCTCGGCGGTCTCCTCGAGCCGTCCGCCGGGACGGTCAGGGTGGACGGCCGCGACCTCTACGCCGAGTACGCGACGCTGCGATCCCGGGTGGGTCTCGTCCCGCAGGAAGACATCGTGCACACCCGCCTCACCGCCCGTCAGGCGCTGACCTACGGCGCCGAGCTTCGCCTCCCCGATGCCACGAGCACAGCGGACCGCGACGCGCTGGTGGAGTCGACGGCAAGAGCGCTCGGGTTGGGCGAACACCTCGACAAGCGCATCGCGAACCTCTCGGGCGGTCAGCGCAAGCGGGTGAGCGTCGCGCTCGAGCTCCTGAGCCAGCCGTCGATCATGTTGCTCGACGAACCGACGAGCGGCCTCGACCCGGGCTACGAGGACTCGCTGATGGACCTGTTCCGTCAGCTCGCGGAGGAGGGCAGGACGGTCGTCGTCGTCACCCATTCGACGGCCAGCCTCGATCGCTGCGACCAGGTCGTCTACCTGGGCACCGGCGGGTGGGTCGCCTACTGCGGACCGAGCGAGCTCGCCCTCGAGGCGACCGGAGCGGTCGATCAACCGGCGTTGTTCCGTTGGCTCGAGTCCGGGGTCGTCCAGCACCCGGAGCTGGCCCTGCCTCCCCCACCCGATGGTCCGCGGCCGCACGATGCACGAGTCGCGACCGCGGTGGAGCTCAGCTACCCCAGCAGCGCCACGACGCAGTTCATGACGCTCGTCCGGCGCAACGCTGCGCTGCTGCTCACCGATCCACGTGCGCTCGTCGTCGCTGCCGCGTCGGCGCTCATCCCAGCGCTGCTCCTGGCTCTGATCGTGGGAGCGTCGACGTTCTCCACCGACGACCCGAAGCCGGGTCAGGCCCGGACGTTGCTCACCGGGATGATCGTCGCTGCCGGGGTGATCGGCGCTGCGAACGGCCTCCGGGAGATCGTCAAGGACCGACCGATCTACCAGCGCGAGCGCGTCGCCGGACTGCGCCGGACCACCTACCTGGTCGCGAAGCTCGTGGTGCTCGGCGTCCTGACCGTGTTGCAGGCCGAAGTGGTGGTCCTGGTCGCCTCGATCCTCTCGCGACCCGGACGCGGCAACATCGCCCCCGCCCACGTGGAGATGCTCGTCGCGGCAGCCACCACTGCGGTCGCGTGCCTGATCCTCGGGCTGTTCATCTCGGCGATGGTCGACACCTCGGAGAAGGCGCTCGCCATGATCCCGGTGCTGTTCGTGACGCTCTGGCTGTTCTCCGGCACGGTGTCGGACCTCAGCGGCAAGCCGCTCCTCAGCCAGCTCGCGTACCTCGCCCCGTCGAGCTGGGGCGTGGCCGCAGCCGCATCGACGGTCGATCTTCCCGAGATCAGCGGCTGCGCGACAGGAGCGAACCCGACGTCGACCACGACGTACACCGCGGGGCCCACCATCGTGTGCGACGCGAGGTGGGGTCACAGCCTCCCGCAGTGGAGCTTCGACCTCGTGGTGCTCGGGCTGCTGTGCGCCGTCGGTTTCCTCCTGACGGACTGGGCGCTCGCCAGATCCGAGCACCTGGCACCCCTGCGCCGCCAACACCTCATCGGCTCGTCCACCAGGTGGGTGCAAGCTCAGTTCCAGAGGTGAGGGCGGCGTCAGCTGGATGGGATTTGGGGCTCAACTGACACTCTCAACCAGACTCAGTTGGCGCAACCATGTGGCACGGTGACACCGGGCTTGGAAATGACGTCGCCATCTGCGACGGTCAACCACCTAGTGTCCCTAACGGTTAAGATGCCAGCGTCGCGGAGATCTTCGATCGACGCAGATGCCGCACCCGAGGGCTGTACCAATCGGAATGCCGCCAACGCGGTCTCAAGCGTCCTTCGTTCGACTCTACAGGCCGTCACGAGAGTTCGTTGAGGTGGATCACCCGGAACGGTGTCGGTCCCGCGAGCGACGTAG
>JAFDWA010000040.1 GCA_018268735.1 Actinomycetota bacterium
TTCCTGACCACCGGGTGCACCACGTGCCACAGCTTCTGGTCGGCGTTCGCCTCGGGCGTCGAGCTGCCTGCACCGGACATCCGACTGGTCGTCGTGACCCAGGGCGAGGAGGCGGAGTCACCTGCCCGCGTCGCTCAGCTCGCCTCGCCGGGGGTCACCGTCGTCATGTCCACCGACGCGTGGGAGGACTACGGCGTGCCGGTCGCCCCCTACTTCGCCCTCGTCGACGACGGGGCGGTCGTCGGTGAGGGCGCTGCGGCGACCTGGCCGCAGGTCGTGGACCTGCTGGGTCGGTCGCTCGCCGATGCGGGCCGATCGCTCACCGCTGCCGGCTCCCGATCGAGGCGGGCGTTCCTCACCGGGCGCGATCGCACCGAGCGGATCGACGCCGAGCTCGCCGCGGCGGGCATCGGTCCCGGCGATCCCAGGCTGTACGAGCCGGTGGCCGCTCCCGCCGAGCAGGAGGATGCAACGTGACCGGTGCACGCGTCGCTGCGGCCCGGACCATGCGCGCGCACGGCCTGTCCGTGCAGGTCCCCTCCGGCTGGGACGGATCGATCACCCGAGGCGAGGGCGATCCGAGCGAACTCGACGCCGACGACGTCGGCGTCCTCGGCACCTCCAACCCGGTGCTGCACGTCGCGAGCTTCCCGCTGCCGGCCGTGCGCGGCGACTACGGCGGCGGTGCGGTCGAGCGGATGCGGGCGACCGATGTCTTCCTGGCGCTCGTGGAGTTCGACCCGCAGGCCGGCGCGACGCCGCTGTTCTCGGCCGACCACCTGCAGCGACCGTTGCGCAGCGCCATGTTCGACCGATCGACCATGCATCGACCGCTCGTCGGTGCAACGGGCCACCAGCAGTTCTTCCACACCCATGGTCGGGCCTTCGCCCTCTACGTCGCGCTCGGTGCTCACCGCATGCGATCCACGCTCGTGCCGCGGGCGGATCGCGTCCTGTCGACGTTGCGCATCAGCACACGATGAGCGGCCCCGTCCTCGGCGGTCCGACCACGGTGTCGTCGGAGCCGGTGCACACCGTCCTCGTCGTGTCGAAGTCCCACCTCGACGTCGGGTTCACCGACCTCGCCGGGGCAGTCCGCGAGCGGTGGCTCCGTGAGCTGCTGCCTGCTGCGATCTCGACGGCTGCAGCACTCCGCGAGCGTGACGGTGAGGAGCGGCTCTGCTGGAGCACCGGTTCGTGGATCCTCGCCGAGGCACTCGAGGATCCCGACCGGTCGCTGCGCTCCTCGGTGGAACTCGCGATCGAGGCGGGTGATCTCACATGGCATGCGCTGCCGTTCACGACGCACACGGAGCTGGCGGACCGCTCGCTGCTGCGCCACGGTCTCAGCATCTCGGGCCGACTCGACGAGTGGTTCGAGCGCACGACGCGTGCTGCCAAGCTCACCGACGTGCCGGGTCACACCCGGGCGCTGGTGAGCCTGCTCGCGGAGGTCGGCGTCGACTTCCTCCACGTCGGTGTGAACCCGGCGGCTTCGGCGCCAGCGGTGCCGGCGACCTTCCGCTGGCGCGACGACGCAGCAGCGACCACGGCATCCGGGGCCTCGCCGGAGCTCAACGTCATGTACCAGGCGGGTTCGTACGGATCGGTGCAGGTCCCGCCCGGGACCGGGACGGCGATCGTCGTGCGCATGACCGGCGACAACGTCGGTCCGCCCTCCCCCTCCGACGTCGTCGCCGGATGGGCGGAGCTCCGCGAGCTGTTCCCAGGCGCACGGATCTCGGCGGCGTCGCTCGACGACGTCGCCGACGTGATGCGGTCCGTCTCGGCCGGCCTGCCGCTGGTCACCTCGGAGATCGGCGACACGTGGATCCACGGCATCGCGTCGGACCCACCAAAGGTCGCTGCGTTCCGAGAGACCTGCCGTCGACGGGTCGCCTGGATCCGTGACGGTCGGATCGCCGAGGAGGACCCGGCGCTGCAACGCGCGTCGACGGAGCTGCTGCTCGTCGCCGAGCACACGTGGGGCCTCGACCAGAAGTCGTCGTGGCCGGAGTCCGACCACTGGTCCGAGGCCGAGCTGGTCGCGATCCGTCCCCGTCCCGACACCCGTCGGTTCGAGTGGAGCTGGAGCGAGCAGCGCAGCTACCTCGACCGGTTCATGGACGTGCTGGAGCGTGCCGGCAGGTTGGACCTCTCCGACGACGCCCGCGAGGGGATGATCGGAACGGGGGCGTCGGCGATCTCCGTCGAGGGCCTCGTCGCCCTGCACCGACCTGACGACGGCGGGCGGATCCGGGTGCAGCTCGGCCGGCTCGACGTCGAGGTCGACCCTCACGACGGAGCGCTCGTCGGCCTCCGCGTCCCCGATCCCGACCAGGCGGCCGGCGCCGGCGCGCTCCGATCGCTCGTGGATCCGGGCCGTGGGCTGGGCCGTGTGGGACATCGGACCTACGACGCAGCGGACTACGAGCGGTGGTTCGACACGTACAACGTCGGCACCAGCCCCGAGGACCTCGACTGGGCCCGTTGGGACAACACCAAGCCGGGTCTGGAGCGCAGCGCGGCGCGCTCGGCGTGGTACGTGCCCGATCTGGTCGGCGCGTGGGCCGGCCGTCGCGAGGCCTCCCCGGTCGCTCCGGGGGCCGATGTGCTCGTCGTCGAGCTGTCGTTCTCCGAGGAGGTCCGCTCCGCGAGCTCGGCCCCCGTCTGGGTGGTCGTCGGCTACGAGGTCCTCGACGGATCACCTGACCGGCTGGAGTGCTGGTTGCAGTGGGTCGGCAAGCCGGCGGGGCGTTGGCCGGAGTCCACGTGGTGGTCCTTCACGCCGTCGGTCACGGACCCGCAGCGGTGGACGATGTTGAAGCTGGGCGAGGAGGTGTCGCCGCTCGACGTGGTGTCCCGCGGCGCCCGGACGCTGCACGTCGTCGAATCGGTGCAGCATCCGGACGGGGTGCGCATCGACCTGCCCGACGCCCCGCTCGTCGCTCCCGGCTCACCGTCGCTGCTGCGCTTCGAGGACCGGTTGCCCGATCTCGACGGCGGGTGGCACGTATGCCTGTACGACAACGTGTGGGGCACCAACTTCCCGATGTGGTGTCCGGGTGACGCACGGTTCCGCCTCACGCTCGACTGGGGTGCGGATCGAGCCGGAGCGGATCGCCGGTCCTGACCGCCCGACCTGGAGCAGTGGTGCCGCGTCGAGCAGCAGGAGCGAGGGTCGCAGGTGCCGGGATGTGCTCGTCGGCACCTCGCCTGGGTGTCGGATGGCACGGAACGCTGCAGCGTCGACAGCCGTTGGCGCAGATGTGACCGCCATCGAGCTCTTCTTCGACCCGACCTGTCCGTACGCGTGGCTGACCAGCCGGTGGGCGACGGAGGTCGCTCACCGGATCGACCTGTCGATCGAATGGCGGTTCCTGTCGCTGGCCTACCTGAACGAGGGGTCCGATCTGTCCGATGCTCGTCGCCGCAGCGACGCGTTCGGCCTGGGGTTGCTGCGGATCATGGCCGCTGTCCGCCAGGAGCACGGCAACGACGCTGTCGGGGAGCTGTACTCGGCGGTCGGCACGCGACTGCACACACAGGGTGCCTCGGCCCGGCTGTGGGCCGGCGAGGACACAGGGTCCCTCGTGGCCGACTCGCTGGCCGCCGCCGGGCTTGCGGTGTCCTTCGCCGGCGCATCGGAGGATCCGTCACGCGACGCGTCGATCCGTTCGGAGACGAGGGTGGCGCTGGCGCGTGCCGGCGACGACATCGGGACGCCGGTCATCACGTTCGACCTCGACCGTCCGGACGCGAGCTCGTTCTTCGGGCCCGTTGTGAATCGGGTGCCACGGGGCGACGAAGCGGTCGAGCTGTGGGAGGCGCTGTCGACGGTGGCGCGCCTGCCGGGGTTCTCCGAGCTGAAGCGGTCCCAGCGCGGCGAGCTGGACTTCACCTGATCACGGCTGTCCCTGATCACGACTGTCCCTGATCACGACTGTCCCTGATCACCGCTGTCCCCGAGGTCGCTCGTACCGGGCACGTCTTGCGTCGCTCATCGACGTCGGACGTGCCGAGCTCGGGCTGGGTGGGTCAGGGGAGGGCCATGCGGAAGATCCGCTTGGCCACGGATGCGACCTGGCGGGGGAACGAGCCGGTCACGTACGGGAGCCCGAAGCGCTCGCACGTCTCGCGGACCGTCGGCGCGATCTGGGGGTAGCGGTTCGAGGGCAGGTCCGGGAACAGGTGGTGCTCGATCTGGTGGCTGAGGTTGCCGGTCATCAGGTGCAGCAGCCGACCCCCGCTGATGTTGGCCGAGCCGATGACCTGGCGCACGTACCAACCAGCACGGTCCTCGGCGACGACGTCGGCAGGTGTGAAGGTCGGGACCGCGCCCGGGAAGTGGCCGCAGAAGATCACCGACGCCGACCAGACGTTGCGTGCGAGGTTCGCCGTGGCGTTGCCGAGGAGGACCGGTAGGAACATCGGTCCGGCGAGCGCAGGGAACGCCACATAGTCCTTGACGAGCTGCCGACGCGCCTTGCCGCGGACCTCCGCGAACCGTACCCGTGCGCCCTGCACGTCGCGCCTGCCGTTCATCAGCCCGTCGACGTCCACGTCGTGCATCGCCACGCCCCACTGGAACAGGCACGCGAGCACGGCGGCGTACACCGGTTGTGCGAGGTAGGCGGGATGCCACGGCTGGTCCTCGCTGATGCGCAGCAACCCGTAGCCGACGTCCCGGTCCCTGCCGACGACGTTGGTCCACACGTGGTGCACCTGGTTGTGGGAGTGCTTCCACTGCTTCGACGGACAGGCGTTGTCCCACTCCCAGGTCGTCGAGTGGATCTCCGGGTCGCGCATCCAGTCCCACTGGCCGTGCATGACGTTGTGGCCGATCTCCATGTTCTCGAGGATCTTGGCGATCGAGAGCATGGTGGTGCCGGCGACCCAGGCCGGCGGGAGGATCCCGAAGAGCAACGTGATGCGGCCGGCCAGGTCGAGGCGTCGTTGCGCGTCGATGACTCGGCGGATGTAGGCAGCGTCCGCTTCGCCGAGGCTCGACAGGACCTCGTCGCGGATGCGGTCCATCTCGGCGCCGAACTCGGCGACCTGCTCGGCGGTGAGAGCACCCGGACCGGGTGGGTCCGACGGAGCCTCGACGATGTCGGCGTGCACGACCGCAGCCATGGCGGCCTCCTCAGAGCTCGATGTCCACGTCACCGACGGCGGTCGTGACGCAGATCTGGATGTGGGTGCCGGCCTCGCAGGTGCTGCGACCGTCGCGCAGGTCCCGCACGGTCCCGGAGCGCAGGGGTACGACGCATCGACGGCACACCCCCATGCGACAACCCGACAGCGGGTTGAGGCCCTCCGCCTCGGCCAGCTCGAGCAGGGTCGTCGTGCCGTCGGAGGAGGCCAGCCGCCCCGACGCCGAGAACCGGACATCGCCGCCGTCGGCGTCGGCGGTGGGCGTCGCCGCGGGGGTGAACCGCTCGACGTGCAGCGTCGCGAGCGTCCGGTGCCGAGGGTCCTCCCACACCTCGGTGGCGGCGTCGACGAGTTGGCGTGGTCCGCACACCCACGTCTCGCGCCGGCGCCAGTCCGGGCAGAGCCCGTCGAGCCGCGCTGCGCTGAGGGCGAGATCGGGCGGCGGGGCGCCGGGGCCGGTCTCGATGAGGTGTCGGCGGATCCCCGGGCGACGTCGTGAGATCGCGTCGATCTCGTCGCTGAACAGCGCGCTCGCGGCGTCGGGGGCGTGGTGCACCAGGACGACGTCGGTCGCGTCGCTGCGCCCGTGGTCGCTTCGGCCCGAGTCGTCGTGGCGGGACTCGCCGGCTCCCAGGTCGATGAGCCCCAGGTCGACCGCACGCAGCATCGAGATCACGGGGGTGATACCGCTGCCGCCGGTGATGAACAGCACCGGCGCGGTCGGATCGGTCCGGTCGTGCAGGGTCAGCTCGCCGTGCGGACCGTCGAGGCTGACGACGTCGCCGGGTCGGGCGTCGTGCACGAGGTGTTTGGACACCTTGCCGTCGGGCACCGACTGGACGGTGATGGTGAGGGTGCCCCGTCCGGCAGCGATCGTGCCGCGGTCGACGGGCGGCGAGGTGATCGAGTAGCAGCGGTGGTGGCGCACGCCGTCGACGTCGACGCCGACCGAGGCCCATTGCCCGGGGTGGTGCGGACGCCACCCCCGCCCTGGTCGCAGCACCACCGTCGCGGCGTGCTCGGTCTCGGGGATGACCGCTTCGATGGTCGCGCGCACGTCGAGCCCGTCGGCTCGGGGGTCGAGCAGGCGCCGGTACGCGCCGGGCGGGGCCGGCCAGCGGAGTGCGGCGGCGAGGCGGTCCGGGAGGATGCGGACGGTGCGGGCGAGGTCCGTGATCGGGGCGATCGGACTGCCCGCACGACGAAGAGCGAGCGTCGACACGCGCTGGAGGTTACTGCCGGTAACCCGAGGGGTCAACGCGGTCGGTGGGCACCTCGTCGACGGGTTGCTCCCCGAGGAGGGCGAAGCCGACGATCGGCAGGACCAGCACCGAGAGCATCCCGGCGCCCACCAGTGCCGCGGCGTTGGACGGACGCATGTGGCCGGTGCTGAGGCCGATCTCGGTGATGACGACCAGGAGCGGCAACGCCGTGGACTGCAGGACCGCCATCGCCGCACGCCGCCGGGTCGGCAGCACGTCCCGGTACACGACGAGCGCCGGCGCCCCGCGGACCAGGAGGAAGAGTCCGAGGAACAGCGGGACGCGGATCCACACCGTCCAGCTCGACAGCAGCGCCGACAGGTCGAACTCCATGCCGCTCACGATGAAGAACACCGGGATCAGGAACCCGAAGCCGATCGACTCCAGCCGTGGTCGAAGCTGCAGCGATCCGTGCGGTGGGAACAGCAGCCGGCCGATGAGCCCCGCGGCGAAGGCCCCGATGAGCATGTCGAGTCCGAGCGCCACCGCCATGACGACCATCGAGGTGACGAGCAGCATGACCAGCCGGACGGGGAGCTGCGACGACGAGTCGAGGTGCCGTGACATCGCGTCGATGAACGCCGGGGGTCGTGGTCGTCCTGCGAACCACGCGATCGCGAGGGCTGCCACGACGAACGCGGCGAGGAGCAGGCCCTGGGTGCCGGGGCTGGACGCGCCGAGGAACAGCGTCACTGCGAGCACCGGTCCGAACTCGCCGACGGCTCCGGCCGCGACGAGGTGGTCGCCGAAGCGCGTGTCGAGCACGCCCCGGTCGCGCAGCATCGGCATGAGCGTGCCGATCGCCGTCGTGGTGAGGGCGAGGCCGACGAGCAGGTCCGACAGCACGAAGCCCACCGCGACCATGATCGCGGCGACGAGCAGCCCGATCACGACCGTCGCACCCCACCCGAGAGCTGCGCGGCGGAACGGCGCCCCCTGGAGTCGACTCGGGTCGATCTCGTAGCCCGCCACGAAGAAGAGGAACGCCAGGCCGAGCGTGCTCAGGCCCTTGACGAAGCTGTCGAGGTGGGCGATGCCGAGCACGGAGGGACCGATGAGGATGCCGAGCAGCAACTCGAACAGCACGCTCGGGATCCGGAACCGGGCGACCAGCTCCGACAGCGCCGGCGCGGCGACGGCGGCTCCGGCGATCACGAGCAGGCTGACCGCTGTCGACTGCTCCACGTGCTCAGACTAGGGGGCGACCCTCAGCACTTCTTCGTGCAGAACGGCGAGACGTCCGTCGACGAGCTGTCGTCGACGGTGATGTCGTAGCGGTCTGCCAGCACAGCGGTCACCGTCGCCTGCATCATCGTGTCGCTCTTGGTGAGGTCGTCCACCGTCCACGACGCCACGCCCGAGTCGTCGGTCGTGACCTGTTGGGAGCTGCAGTCCCAACTGCTCTTGTTGCCCTGACGGGTGCAGATCTCCAGGGTCACCTTCGCGCCCACGACCGGCTTGCCGTCCTTCGTGGTCACCGTCGTCGCCGCTGTCGCGCTCCAGGTGGACTTCGACGTCTTCTCGGCCGTAGCGGTGGCGGCGTCGTTCGTGGCCGGGATCGGCTTGGGCGGTGCGGTCGTCGTGGTCGTCGTGGTGGTGGTCGTCGTCGGCTTCTGCGTGGTGGTCGTCGGAGCGATCGTGGTGGTCGGGGCGGTCGTGGTCGGGGCTGCGGTCGTCGAGGTCGGCGTCGCACCGCCTCCGGAGCCGTCCGAGCCGGAACCGTCGCCGATCGTCGTGGTCGGGGACTGCGCGACGTTCTCGGCGACGTGACCCATCTTCGTCCGTGCGCCTGTCTGCAGGAACGACAGGCCCTCGACGACGGGGATCACGAGCACCGCCACGAGCAGCGCGTACTCGACGAGCGTCGCGGCGCGGTCGCTCCTCGCCCTGCGCCAACGGCGCTGCACGGTCCTCCGCTTCCGGCCCATGGAACCAGCATCGGGTGCATCGGCCCGTTCCACATGGTCCGTCCGACCTGTCGACATGGGCCGTTCGGCTCATTTCGCTGCACCCACGCCGTACAGTGCAGGCCCGTGAGCACCACATCAGAGGCCAGCGGCGCAGCGACCCCGACGGTCCACTGGGGCGAGATCGACGGCCTGTCGATCGACTTCCCGATGGAGGTCGAGGAGCTGCGCTCCGCGACGTTGACGTTCACGGTCCCGATCGACGCGGCGCGTGCCCTGCTGCCGGGTGACGCGTTCGAGGTGACCGAGATCGCGCCCGGCTCGGCGATGCTCGTCGTCGCGCTGTGCGACTACGTGCGCAACCCCTGGGGTGACTACGACGAGGTGAACCTCGGGCTCCTCGTCAACCCGGTCGGACGCCCGGAGGCCGTCGGCGCGTTCCAGTGGCGGATGCCGGTCGACCAGCAGCTCACGTGCGCAGCGGGCAACCGAGTCCTGGGGCTCCCCAAGACCGTCGAGGACCTCCACATCTCCTACTCGGGCGAGCCGGGCGAGGGCACCGTGGTCGTGCGACTCGTGATGTCCGACGAGCCGGCCGGTTCGGTGACGATGCTGGTCGAGCTGCCTCGACCGGTGGCAGCGGGGGATGCCTCGGCAGGGCTCGACTCAGCGATCACCTACTCCTACCTGGAGGGGCGGCCGATGGAGCTCCCGCTGGAGATGCGGCTGCCATCGTCGCCGGTCGACGCGGCGGAGGTCCGCATCGTCCTCGGCGAGGGAGCGTTGGCGCAGGAGCTGCGCTCGCTGGGCCTGCCGAGGGCGCCGGACATGGCGCTGTGGGGCGAGGGGCTGCGGGCGGTCTTCCAGATGCCGAACCCGCTCGACCCGGCGAGCCGCTGATCCACGATGGCTGGAGACGCTGCTGACGCTGTCGATGCCGCGGGCGGATCCGGCGCCGACCTCCCGGAGCGGATGCAGCGGATCGTGCTGCGGCGGCGACCGGAGGGGTTGCTGTCCGACGACGATGTCGAGCTGATCGAATCGGCGGTCCCGGAGCTCGCCGACGGTGAGGCGCTGATGCGCAACGAGGTCCTCGCGATCGACGCGTCGGTCCGCTCGTGGCTCAGCCCTGCTCGTGGCTACCTGCCACCGGTGGCGATCGGCGAGGCGGTCCGGTGCTCGTCGGCCGGTCGTGTCGTCGCGTCGCGGTGCCCGGCGTATGCCGTGGGTGACGTCGTGACGTCGCTCGCTGCGTGGGAGGAGTACTCGGTCGTCCGAGACGACCTGTTCCCGACCCGGCTGTCGGGTCCT
>JAFDWA010000410.1 GCA_018268735.1 Actinomycetota bacterium
GGCGAGGTCCGAGCTGGTGCGCAGCTGCTCCGCCTCTGCCTGCTGCTCCGGGGAGAGGTCGAGGCCCCGCACGGTCACCGGTGACACGAACACCATCGAGCAGTCGGTGCAGCGGACGACCTCGCCCGGTGCGAGCGGTGCATCCGCGAACGGCACGGTCGAGGTGGAGCCGCACACGCAGCAGGCGACGTGGTCGGGTTCGACCGAGCGCCAGTGGCGCCAGTAGTCCTGCTGGTCGAGCTGTCGCCGCTTGCGCGTCGCCGCGGCGCTCCGTAGCGATGTCGGCATCGGCTTGCTGGCCCCTCTTCCTGCCCGGTGGTCCCCTCCCTCCGTCGTCCTGCGAAGGCTAGCTGCGAACCCCACGGATCGTCTCGCGACCCCGCCGTGGGTACAGTGACGGGGACCGGCTGCAACCACGCAGCCCGACGGCGACCGATCTGGCGGGGCGGGTCCGGACGGCGCTCCCCGCGACGGGGTCCACGAGGAGTGACGAGGAGCAGCATGGGGCCCGACACGTTCATCAGGTCGCGACGGGAGGCGATCGCGATCGAGGACCGGCACGCCAACGAGATGCGCGTCTACGACGACATGGCGGACCAGGTGCTCGCGGAGTGGACCGACGACGACTACGCCGTCGACGCGGACGCGCTGCCGGAGTGCCACCAGTTCGAGGGTCCGATGCAGCAGCTGATCGACTGGTCCCAGCCGCTCGAGGGCGCCACGGTGCTCGAGACCGGCTCCGGCTTCGGCGAGCTGTCCTGCTGGCTGGCGTTGCACGGAGCGAACGTGATCGCCACCGACATCTCCTCGAAGTGCCTCGACGTCGTGGCCGAGAGGGCACGACGCAACGGCGTCGAGGACCGAATCAGGTGCGTGAACACGCCGATCGAGGAGGCCGCCGGGATCGACGACGAGTCCGTCGACCTCGTCTTCGGGCGGACCGTCGCGCACCACTTCGACCTCGGGCCTGCCGCGAAGAGCATGTACCGGGCGCTCAAGCCGGGTGGTCGCGCAGTGTTCGCGGAGCCGGTGCTGCTGCTCGGCGACTGGGTGTTCCGCCTCCGCCGCTCCAAGCCCGTGACCAAGGTGTTCCCGCCGTTCGTCCACACACCGGACGAGCGCTCCTTCGACCACGACATGATCGCCGACCTCTCCGCGCCGTTCGATGCGGTGGAGATCGAGTACTTCGGCATCTTCACCCGGGTGTCGAGCTTCGTGCGCGTCCCTGACACCCTGTACCACCGGGTCTCGGCGTTGGACCAGGCCATCCTGGACCGCGTCGTGGGAGCACGCTCGCTCAGCAAGTACATGGTCATCCGGCTCGACAAGTCCGCGCAGGCCTGACGCCTGTCCACGGTCGTCGTCGACCGACGACCCCGACGATCGACGACCCCGACGATCGACGACCCCAACGATGGAAGGAAGGAACGGAACGTGGCTCAGGCAGCCGATGTGCTCCGCAACGTGCAGGAGCGGCTCAAGCGTGCGGTCATGGACCCGAGGACGGTGCTGCAGGACCGCATCCGCTCCTCCACCTCGGCGCCGTACTCCAAGAAGGTCTTCTGGGATGCGGTCGATCGGCCCCACTACGCCTACGGGATCTACCAGGCCGCCTACATGGCGAAGCACCTCGGGCTGGAGCGCATCAGCTCGGTCGAGTTCGGTGTGGCCGGCGGCAACGGCCTCGTCGCGATGGAGGACGTCGCATCCCAGGTGAGCGCCGAGACCGGCGTCGTGGTCGAGGTGTACGGCTTCGACACCGGCAAGGGGATGCCCGAGCCGGTCGACCACCGCGACCTGCCCTACGTCTGGCAGCCGGGTGACTTCCCCATGGACGTGGACAAGCTCCGCGCACGGCTGCGCACCGCGACGCTCGTCCTCGGCGACGTCGCGGAGACCGTCGTGGGGTTCGTCGAGGCCGACGACCCGGCTCCGATCGGCTTCGTGGCCTTCGACCTCGACTACTGGTCCTCGACCGTCGCTGCGCTGCGGCTGTTCGACAACCCTGTCGACCGTCTCCTGCCGCGGGTGTTCTGCTACATGGACGACGTCATCGGCTCCGACGTCGAGATCCACTGCGAGTTCGTCGGCGAGCTGCTCGCGATCCGCGAGTTCAACGACTCCCACGACGATCTCAAGCTGGCACCGATCAACGGGCTGGCCCACAAGCGTCCGGTG
>JAFDWA010000411.1 GCA_018268735.1 Actinomycetota bacterium
GCCAGGGGTGCGCGGCGAGCGCCGCCACCTTGCGTGAGGGGATCCGCCGCTCCATCAAGCAGGCCATCCCGGAGGTGGCCGAGGTCATCGACGCGACCGACCACGCTGCCGGGGAGAACCCGTACTACTGATCGGCCGTCGCCGTCGGGCTCACGACGTGCGATTGGTGCTGCGGACCCAGGCGAGCGCCTCGTCCACGATCCCGTCGGCGTCGAGGCCGAGACGGGACAGGATCATGTCGGGCTTGCCCTGAGCGAGGTACACCGACGGGACGCCGAGCACACGGACGAGCGGACCGCCCACCGGTGCCAGCTGCGACAGCGAATCAGCGATCGCAGCGCCGATCCCTCCGTCCCTCAATCCGTCCTCGACGGTGATCACGAGCTCGTGGGATGCCGCGTCGCTCAGCATCTCGGCGTCGAGCGGCTTGACGATCCTCGGGTCCCACACGGTGACGTCGTGGCCTTCCGCAGCGAGCTTGTCGGCGGCGTCGATCGCTGACGCCAGCATCTTGCCCACGCCGATGACGCAGATCTGCGAACCGTGGCGGACCCGTCGGGCGGCGAGGCCCTCACCGGTGGTGCCGAGGTCGGGGCCGGAAGGATCCGGCGGCATGGTCTTCGGGAACCGGATCGCCGCCGGTCCGTCGGTGCACAGCTCGAGTGCGTCGTGGAGCATCCGGGCCATCTCGGCGTGGCCGGAGGGAGCGAAGATCGTCATGGCCGGGACCTTCGACAGGAGCACCATGTCGAGCACTCCGTGGTGCGACGGCCCGTCGTCGCCGGTGATCCCCGCCCGGTCGAGCACGAACACCACCGGTTGGGAGTGCAGGCCGACGTCGAGGTTGACCTGGTCGATCGCACGGGTGAGGAAGGTGGAGTACAGGGCGACGACGGGCCGGAGACCACCCATCGCCATGCCGGCTGCAGCAGTCACGGCGTGCTGCTCGGCGATGCCGACGTCGAGCACGCGACCGGGGAAGCGGGCGGCGACCGGGAGCAGGCCGGTCGAGTCGGGCATCGCCGCGGTGATCGCGACGACCTCGGGCCGGGAGCGCATCTCGGCGACGAGCGCCTCGGAGAACGCCGCGGTGTAGGAGCCCTCCTTGACCGACCCGACATCGTGCATGTGCTTGATCTCGTCCTGCTCGGCAGGTCCGTAGCCGAGGCCCTTTCGGGTCAGCACATGCACGACGACCGGCCCGTCGAGGTCCTTCGCCGCCCGCAGTGCTGCTTCGAGCGCTGCGATGTCGTGGCCGTCGTAGGGGCCGAGGTAGTTGACGCCGAGCTGCTCGAAGAACGCCGGCGGCTCGAACATCTCGCGGATCGCAGCCTTTGCGCCGCCGACGCCGCGTTCGAGGTAGCCCCCGACGATCGGGACCTCCTGGATCAGGCGGTCGAGCCGGTCGCGGTTGCGCAGGTAGGTCGACGAGGACCGGAACCGCGACAGGCTCTCGCTGAGCCGTGACGCGGTCGGCGCATAGGAGCGCCCGTTGTCGTTGAGGATGATGATCGCCTTGCGGCGCGAGTTGCCGAGGTTGTTGAGGCCCTCGTAGGCCATGCCGCCGGTGAGCGCCCCGTCACCGATGACGGCGACGACCTCACGGTCGTCCTCGCCCCGGATGGCGAGGGCGGTCGACAACCCGTGCGCGTACGAGATCGCCGTCGACGCGTGGCTGTTCTCGACCCAGTCGTGGTCGGACTCCGAACGGCTCGGATAGCCCGAGAGGCCGCCTTCCTGGCGCAGGGTCGTGAAGGCGTCGCTGCGGCCGGTGAGCAGCTTGTGCACGTAGGCCTGGTGGCCGGTGTCCCACACGATGATGTCGTGCGGGCTGCGGAACACCCGGTGGATGGCGATGGTGAGCTCGACCACCCCGAGGTTGGATCCGAGGTGGCCGCTGCCGGCGGTGGTCACCGCGTCGACGACGAACTCTCGGATCTCGGCTGCGAGTCGTGTCAGCTGCGCCTCGTCGAGCCGCGCCAGGTCCCCCGGACCGCCGATCTCGGAGAGGAGGGTCGTCGCGTCGTCGTCCATCGGTGGAACCACGCTACCGCCGACGCAGGGGGCCGTCAGGATCGCGGCGCCCCACCGGCCTCACCGCTTCGGAGGTCGTCGGCTCGTGATCCGCGACCCGGGGGCTGCGAACGGCTCGCACGGCGGCCTCGCAGG
>JAFDWA010000412.1 GCA_018268735.1 Actinomycetota bacterium
CGTGGCAACGGGAGCACCGACTGGACTCCTCCCGGCGGGGTGGTCGACGACGGTGAGCACGTGCTCGACGGGCTCTCGCGCGAAGTCGCCGAGGAGACCGGTCTGGTCGTGACCGGTTGGTCGGGGTTGCTCTACGAGGTCCACGCGGAGGCACCGCAGCTCGGCTGGGACCTGCGGGTCGAGGTCCACCGTGCCTCAGCAGTGACCGGCGAGCTCGCGATCGGAGCAGACCCCGACGGCATCGTGATCGGTTCGGCCTGGGCCGACCCAGGCGAGCTCGTACGCCTCCTCGACGACGCTCACCCGTGGGTGCGTGAACCGCTCGTCGAGTGGATCCGCCGACGATGGGACCGACCACGCCGGTTCAGCTATCGGATCGACGGCTCGTCGCTGGACGACCTCACCGTCACGCGCCGCCTGTGAACGACTCGTCGCGTCGCCCCGTGCGCACGATCCTGCACGTGGACATGGATGCGTTCTTCGCGTCGGTCGAGCTGGTGCGCCATCCCGAGCTGCGGGGTCGGCCGGTGGCCGTCGGCGGGACCGGGGACCGCGGGGTGGTGGCGGCTGCCTCCTACGAGGCCAGGGTCCACGGGGTCCGCTCGGCGATGCCGTCGGCCCGTGCCCGTCGCCTCTGCCCCGACCTCGTGCTGCTGGCAGGCGACCACTCGCACTACGCGGAGGTGTCGGCGCGGATCATGGCGGCCTTCCGCACGTTCACCCCGCTCGTCGAACCGCTGTCGCTCGACGAGGCGTTCCTCGACGTGAGCGGCACGCGTCGCCTCCACGGTTCGGCCGTGGAGGTCGCAGCCGCAATCCGGGAGCGGATCCTCCACGACGAGGGCCTGACCTGCTCGGTCGGCATCGCGGCGAACAAGTTCCTGGCCAAGCTCGCCTCCGCTGACGCCAAGCCCGCTGTCGGGCCGGGTGGACCCCGGCCCGGTCCGGGGGTCCTGGTCGTCGCCCCGGGCAGCGAGCTGGGCTACCTGCACCCGCTGCCGGTCGAGCGCCTGTGGGGAGTCGGCCCGGCGACGCTCGCGAAGCTCGCCCGTCTCGGCGTGCACACCGTCGGAGATCTCGCCGCGCTGCCCGTCGAGGCGGTCACCGCGTCGCTCGGAGGTGCCGTCGGCGCGCACCTGCACGCGCTGTCGCTCGGTGTCGACGACCGGGCCGTCGAGGTGGACCGGGCGACCCGGTCGGTCAGCCAGGAGGAGACGTTCGCCGTCGACCGCCACGCTGCGGCCGAGCTGCGCGGCGATCTCGTCCGCCTGGCCGACGGGGTCGCAGCGCGCCTGCGCCGACACGGCGTGCGGTCCCGGACCGTGCACATCAAGGTCCGCTACGCGGACTTCGGGACCGTGACCCGCTCCCACACCCTCGCCTCGCCGACCGACCTCGGCTCGACGATCCGCGACGAGAGCTGGGCCATGCTGTGCGCGCTGCCGCTCGACCGGGGTGTCCGCCTGCTCGGTGTGGGAGCGACCAACCTCACCGACGGGGCGACCAGCGAGCAGCTCAGCCTCCTCGAGGGGCATGGACCCTCCCATGCCGGCGCGGATGCCACAGCTGACGCCGTCGATCGGATCCGGGCGAGGTTCGGGGAGTCGAGCATCGGCCCTGGTCGACTGGTCGCCGACCGTCGGTCCGGTCGCGGCATGTGGGGACCCGACGAACCCCCCGTGGAGGCCTGACGGTGCGGATGGCGGCGTCTCGTGAGAGAATTCGGCGGGATCGACGACCGGAGCCATGGCGGTCGCAGGTAGCGTGTGGGATCATCACCCCGGAAGGACGGACGAGGGGGTCCAGGCTCATGCCGCTCTCGGAAGAGGAGCAGCGAATCCTCAGCGAGATCGAGAGCCAGCTGCGCGCCAGCGACCCGGACCTCGCCCGTCACGTCGGGTCCACGACGGTCTACTCCCATGCGGCGCGGCAGCTCCGGTGGGGGATCGTCGCGGTGCTCGCGAGCTTCGCGGCGACGATCCTGCTGCTGACCGTCAGCTACCTCCTCGCGTTCATCGGCTTCCTGGGCATGGTCGCCTCGGCGGTGCTCGTCGAGCGTGCAGCCGTGCGGATGGGTCGCGCCGGGATCGACGACGCCGGTCGGGCGCTGCGGGGTGCTGGTCTGCGCGAGTACCTGAACGGGGCGACCCGTCGAGCAAGGGA
>JAFDWA010000413.1 GCA_018268735.1 Actinomycetota bacterium
CGCGATCGTCAACGTGTCGTCGCTCGCGTCGATCGCGGGGGCGACGAACCTGACCGCCTACAAGCTCTCCAAGGCCGGAGTGAACGCGCTCACCCAGAACCTCGCCTTGAGCGGAGCGAAGCACGGGGTGCGGGCGAACGCAGTCCTGCCCGGGTTCATCGACACGCCGATGGCGGTCGACGCAGCGGCGGAGGCGCTCGGCGTCGACCGGGGTGACTACGCGGCGGCGCGTGCCGCGCTCGTACCGCTCGGGCGCCAGGGCACGGCCTGGGACGTTGCGAACGCGGCGCTGTTCCTGGCATCGGACGAGGCGGCGTTCATCACCGGGGTGTGCCTCGCTGTCGACGGCGGTCAGTCGGCACGCATCGGCTGACCCCTCACACACACCCACGAATCTGGGGGTCGCAATCGACACATCTTGTCGATTGCGACCCCCAGATTGATGGGTGGGATGGCGGTACCGCTTCCACCGGAGGAGGTCGTGGCGGGCCAGCTCGGGTTCCACCACGTCGCCTGAACCCGGTTGCCGTGGAACCGGAGACGATTCGCCTCGATGGGTGTCCGGATGTCCTCGGGAACAGTAGATGCTGCATGATTCGGACATTGTGACTGCATGTGCGGTATGCCAGCTAACTTCAGGCCCCATGGCACGCTATGGCACCGCACAGGTCGCAGAGCTGCTCGGCGTCAGCGTCGACACCGTCCGCCGTTGGTGCGACGAAGGTCGGCTGCCGACGGTGCGCCTCGACGGCGGTCGACGCACGGTCGACGGTCGGGACCTCGCCGCCTACCTCAGCCGGCAGGACCCTCCGTACGGGGTGGCGTCCGGCGAGCTGCACTCGGCGCGCAACCGCTTCACCGGCATCGTCACCCGGGTCGAGCGCGACGGCGTCGCTGCCATCGTGGAGATCCACAGCCCACCGCACCGGATCGTGTCCCTGCTCACCGCGGAGGCCGTCGACGAGCTCCACCTCGAACCCGGCGACCTCGCGACCGCATCGGTCAAGTCCACGAACGTCACCGTGGAGGTGCCCCGACCGTGACGGTGCTCCGGCGGACCGCGGATCCGCTCGACAGGACCCCGGTGATCGCGGCCCTGCTCGTCGTCAGCCTGGTCGTTGCAGGGTGCAGTGCCGGCGACGGCGCCGCGTCCGCCACGAGGGATCCGCGCTCCGGATCGCGGCACGCGTTGAGAGGGAACGTCACCGTGTCGGCCGCCGCATCGTTGAAGGAGGCCTTCACCGAGGTAGCGAAGGACTTCGAGGCGGTGAACCCCGGTGTCGTGGTCTCGATCAACTTCGGCTCCTCGGCCGACCTCGCCACGCAGATCGACAGCGGTGCCCCGGCCGATGTGGTGGCGTTCGCCGCTGAGTCCGACATGACGTCGCTCGAGGACGCGCACCTGCTGTCGGGAACGCCGGAGGTCTTCGCGACCAACGAGCTCGTCATCGTCACCAAGCCTGGCAACCCCGACAAGGTCGACGGACTCACCGGACTGGCCGCCGTCGCCGCCTCGGGCGGCACCGTGTCGCTGTGCGCCGAAGCCGCCCCGTGCGGCAGGTACGCCACGCAGGTGCTCCAGGCCGCCGGTGTGGCGATCCCGACCGGTCGGATCACCCGCGGCCAGGACGTGCGAGCGACGCTCGCTGCAGTGGCCGACGGCGACGCCGACGGCGGCATCGTCTACCTCACCGACGCGAGGGCCGCCGGATCCGAGGTCGCCACCGTCACGATCCCTGCCGCCCTCAACGCGGTCGCGAGGTATCCGATCGCGGTGGTCGAGTCCACGACGAACGCAGCGGCCTCGACGGCGTTCATGCGATTCGTGCTCGGCGACACGGCGCAGTCGGTCCTGCGACACGCAGGGTTCGGCGCGCCGTGACACGACGCCCGCCGCGGTTGTTGCGGGTCGAGCGCGGTGCTCGGCGAGCACCGATCGCGGTCGTGGGGGTCGCCGCGATCACCGCAGCGATCTTCGTTGCTCCGCTGATCGGGCTGGTCGCGCGGGTGCCGTGGAGATCGCTGCTCGAGGACCTCACGACCGCGGAGTCCCTCGACGCCCTCCGCCTCTCGCTGACCTGCACGATCGCGGCCGCCGTGCTGTCGCTCCTGCTCGGCCTCCCGCTCGCATGGGTGCTGGCCCGGCTCCGCTTCCCAGGCA
>JAFDWA010000414.1 GCA_018268735.1 Actinomycetota bacterium
AACCACGACCACGGGCCACGTGCATCACCCGCGCCGGGCGATGCACGGCGCGGGTGACCGAGCGAGGATGCCAGGAGGAGGTCCGGTCCCCGCGTCGGGGGCGCGTCGCATCGGACGTCCGAGCAGGAGGCGCATCGGAGGTACCGGTGCGTGGAAAGGATGTCGGATGTCGGATCAACCGAGTGGATGGGCTGCTGGCTACGCCGGCTTCGCCGGTGTGATGCTGGTGGTCGTCGGGTTCTTCCAGGCCGTCGCCGGGTTGGTGGCGTTGGTGAACGACGAGTTCTTCGTCGTGGGACAGGAGTGGGTCTTCAAGTTCGACGTCACGACATGGGGTTGGATCCACCTCATCGTGGGCATCGTCATCCTGGCCTCGGGCTTCGGGATCTTCACCGGCAACGCCGCGGCGCGCACGGTCGGGGTGCTCGTGGCGGTCCTCAGCGCGGTGGTGAACTTCCTGTGGCTGCCCTGGTACCCGGTGTGGGCGATCATCGTGATCGCGCTCGACGTCGCGATCATCTGGGCGCTCACCGCCCACGGCCACGACATCCAGCAGATCTCCGACGCCGGCTGACGACACGACCTGTCGACAACTGAGAGGACATCGGCTCCATGGCACAAGGCATCAGCGCGGTCCTCGGCTTCGCCGTCGGCGTCGCCGTCAGCCCGTTCCCGATCATCGCCGTGATCCTGATGCTGTTCACACCGCGTGCACGGGTCAACGGCCCGATGTTCGGGCTCGGCTGGATGGTCTCGCTGGCAGTCGTGTGCGGTGCGGCCTACGCGTTGGCCGACGTGGGCGACGCGTCGACGAGCAGCGGGGTGTCCGACGGCATCGCCTGGGGCAAGGTGCTCTTCGGGCTCCTCCTCCTGGCAGGCGCCGCTCGCACGTGGAAGCGGCGCCCTGCACCGGGTGAGGCGCCGGAGATGCCCAAGTGGATGTCGTCGATCGACACGCTGACGCCGGGCAAGGCACTCGGGCTCGGCCTGCTGCTCGCAGGCGTCAACCCCAAGAACCTGATGCTCGCGATCGCCGCCGGCACCTCGCTCGCCCAGCTCGGACTCGCCACCGGTGACGCTGCGGTGTCACTCGTGGTGTTCGTCGCTGTCGCGAGCCTCACCATCATCGGACCTGTCGCCTACTACCTCGTCGGCGGCGACTCCGCCGAGCACGTGCTGGACGACCTGAAGGGCTGGCTCGGCACCCACAACGATGCGGTCATGGCCGTGCTGCTGCTGGTGTTCGGCGTCGATCTGTTCGCCAAGGGTCTCGGAATCATCGCGTGATCCTCGCCCACCGCGTTCCCGTCCCGACCACCACTGTCACGACGACCACTATCCCGACCACGAGCAAGGGCCTGAGATGAGCACCGAGATCGACGAGCTGACCGAACTGGCCTACGAGGGCAGCACCCGACCGCTGACCTCCACACCGGTGGTCGGCACACCGGGAGTGACCTACGCGGACGTGCTCGCCCCCGGCGCCGAGGAAATCGCCGCCGACGAGATCCGGGTGACGATCCTGGGCAGCGGCGACCCGTTCGTGAACAAGTGCCAGGCCTCCGCCTCGGTGCTGATCGAGGTCGGCAACGACCAACACGACTTCTTCTTCTTCGACCTCGGCTCCGGGTCGCTCGCCAACTTCGACGGCCTGGGCCTCCCGGTCACCTCGACGACCAAGGTGTTCATCAGCCACCTTCACGCCGATCACGTCGGTGACATGCCGACCCTGCTGTGGAGCCTCGCCAAGTCCGGCCGGCGCGACCCGGTCGAGGTGTGGGGACCTGCCGGCGAGCACGAGTGGCTCGGCACCGCTGCGTACACGAAGCACCTCGAGGCAGCCCACGCATGGGACTTCGCGTCGATGGGCGGCCACCCAGGCCAGTCCGGCGCCCGCACCGTCACCACCGAGGTCCCCTACGACCGCACCGCCACGGTCTACGAGCGCAACGGCGTGACCATCACCTCGTTCCCCGTGATCCACATGCTCGACGGCGCCGTCGGCTACCGACTCGACTACGCCGGACGCAGCGTCGTGTTCTCCGGCGACACCCGCCCGTGCCACCACGTCGTCGACGCCTGCGACGGCACCGACCTGCTCATCCACGAGACGTTTCCCTCGCCCGAGGTGTTCGCCCGCAAGGCCGGCGCACCCCTGAG
>JAFDWA010000415.1 GCA_018268735.1 Actinomycetota bacterium
GACGCTCCCGGATCTCGCGTCGGGCGACGAGGCCGACGGTCCTGCTGCCACCGAGGTCGTTCCGTCGGTCGGTCACGGCTTCGACCCCGAGTCGTCGATCGTTGCGTCGTGGTGGACGGGACGACCGACGACTCGGTGGAAGACCTCCGAGAGGTCCGGTGGAGCCACCGAGAACTCTGTGACGGTGCCGTGCCGGGATGCCTCGTCGAGCACCGCACGCACATCGACGGTTGCCGATACGTCGAACACCAGCCGGTGACCTCCCGACCCGACGGTCGCTCCGGCGGGTCGCCAGGAGGTGGGTGCGGCGAAGCAGACGTCCACAGCACGGACCGGACTCGAACGACGGAGATCGTCGACTGTGCCTCGCAACACGATCCTCCCGTGGTCGACGATCGCCACCGCGCTGCACACCTCGGCCACGAGGTCCAACTGGTGGCTGCTGAGGAGCAGGGCGACGCCCTGGTCGACCTGGTCACGGAGCACTCCGCTCAGGACCTCGGTGGCGATCGGGTCCAGACCGGAGAAGGGCTCGTCGAGGATGAGCGCCACCGGTTGTCCCAGGAGCGCAAGGGAGAGCTGCACGCGCTGCTGGTTGCCGCTGGAGAGGCTCTGGACCGGGTCGCCGCCACGTTCTGTGAGGCCCAGGCGGTCGATCCAGTAGCCCGCTCGTCGGTCCGCGTCCGGGCGTGGGATGCCGGTCAGCTCCGCGTAGTACACGAGGTGATCACGCACCCTCATGCGGGGGTACATCCAGCGTTCTGCGGGCATGTAGCCGAACGAGCGACGGACCGTGGGGTCCATGGGCCGTCCGTGCCAGGTCACGGTCCCTGCATCGAGCGTCAGCAGGTCCATGATCGCTCGCATGGTGGTCGTCTTCCCGGCACCGTTCGGGCCGAGGAACCCGACGATCTCACCGGGTCGGACCTGAAGGCTCACGTCATCCAGAGCGAGCACTCCACCGAAGCGCTTGGTGAGGCCCTCGACGATGAGGCCGCTGCTTGGGTCACCTGTCTCCGGCTGGATCGGCACGGCTCAGCGGTCGGTCCAGCTGGACATGTTTGTCACGGCGACGATTCTTTCAGCCAGCTCCGACACCGAGGGCGACCCTGTTGCGGCGGTGAGGTGGGCTCGTGGGCGGGTCAGGGGATGAGTTCGAACGCCGGGCAGTGGGCGGGGCGCACGACAGCGAAGTCGCGGTGGTTCATCGTTGCGATGGTGGTGACGCCGAGCCGTTCGGCGATCGCGATGACTGACGCGTCAACGAGGCCGAGCCCGAGGTTGGCGTAGGTGTCGACGAGCTCCGCGCAGCGAGCCCAGTCCGTTGGGGTGAGTTCGATGACGGCGACTTCACCGGCCGCTATCGAGGTGACGAACGCGGCTTCAGCGCGTGGGCCGAGGCGGGACTCGATCATCCATGAACACTCCGCGGCGACTGGTGTCGTGATCGCGAGGTCGGTTCGCTCATCGAGGAGCGTCGCGCATCGTTGATGTTCGGGGGTCGAGGTGTCGGCGGCGGCGAGCAGCACGTTGGTATCGACGAGGAGCACCCGGTTCAGATGCCTTCGGCGAACTTCTTCGCAGCGAGGTCAGCGCGATCTTGGTTGATGTCGAGCGGTTCGGTTCGCCCCGACGCGCCGATGCCGACGAACCTCAACCGATGCTTCGGGGCGGCGGACTCGACGGGGAGTTGGTCGGCGAGCTCGGCGATGAGCTGGTCGAGGGTGATCCCGCGGCGGGTGGCTTCGGTCTCGAGGCGAGCCTGGGCGTCGGCTGGGAGCTCGATCGTCAAGGTCATGACGCCGAGTGTAGAGGGTGTCGGTGACAGCCCAACAGAGCCTCCGCAGCGCCCAGACGGCCTCTGTACCGAGAACGTCTCACGTCGAACATCGACGTGAGACGTGCCGAGTTCAGGCGGGGTCGGGCGGAGTCGGGGTTGGGGTGGGGGCGGCGTGGGGTCTGGGCGGCGGGGTCCCCGGCCTGGCGCTGCCAGACTGACCGTTCGTGACCGTCGCCGCCGTCTCCCGCTCCGCTCCGACGCCCGTGATCGTGGGTGTCGCCCAGGTCGTCGACCGCCCCGGTGACCACGACCTGGCTTCGGCGCCCGGGCCGATCGAGCTGATGGCGGCTGCGGCTCGGTCCGCGCTGGCGGATG
>JAFDWA010000416.1 GCA_018268735.1 Actinomycetota bacterium
TCCGTGATGAGCGTCCTCGGCGCGAGCCGTGGCGTGTGCTCGATCACCGCACCACGTTCGATCAGCCGGCGACCGAGCTCCAACCCCGCACCGGTCCGCCCCTGGAACGCCCGATCGATCCCACCCAGCACCCGCAGCACCTCGGTTCGCACGAGGAGTGCTCCGAGCGACAGTCGCCACGACACCGAGTCGATGTCCGGATCCGCGTCCAGGGCGAGCGGCCAGATCGGATGGATGTAGTCGTGCTCCTCAGGCTGGCCACCCAACCCCTCCAGCAGACCTGAGTGCCATGCGTCGGCCCGACCGGCGCAGAGCTCGGCGACGACGTCCGGGTCCGGTGCGCCGAGCGCAGGGTCCCATAGCAGCAACCAGGTCGCCGTGGTGTCGGCAACATGTGCCTCGATGGTGCCGGCAGCACCGATCGGATCTGTGCGCGACACCTGAATGACCCGACCCTGGTCCCAATCCAGTGCTGTCGGTCCCCAACTCAGCACGTCGACCGTGTTCGTCATTCGTCCCCTCGCTGCGCGCTTGCATCCAGCCCGAGCCGCCGGGCAGCCGACGGATCAGACGACATCTGTGGATACGATACGTGTCCCGGGGTCGAACCCGTCGCAGTCGATGCTCGACCCGTGGGGCCCTGCGACTGCCCAGCATCCTGACCCGCACCACCCCGAACCCGCACCCCCGAACCAGAACCCGCACGACCTCGAACCCGCACGACCCCACCACCTGCATGACCGACCAGCCCGACCCGCCACAACGGCTGAGGTTCCCACGAGCCTCGTGCGACGTCTCGGTCGCACTGTGCACTCGCAACGGAGCGCAGTGGATACGCGAGATGCTCGACTCGCTCGCATCGCAGTCCCGACTGCCCGACGAGTTGGTCGTCGCGGACGACCACTCCGACGACGCGACCATGTCGATCATCGCCGAGTTCGCACAGCATGCACCGTTCGTCGTCCACATCGAGACCAACGAGACACCCGTGGGTTCGACGATGAACTTCGCCTCGGCGCTCGCGCGCTGCGGCGGTCGGTTCATCGCGCTCGCTGACCAGGACGACGTCTGGTACCCGTCGAAGCTCGCCTGCCTCGTCGGTGAGATGGAGCAAGATCCGACGATCACGATGGCGTTCTCCGACGCCGAGCTCATCGACGAGGACGGCGTTGTCATCGGCAGCAGCCTGTGGGACGCGCGCCTGGTCGGATGCACGCTCCGTCGCCGACCTGTGGTGGCAGAGGAGCTGTTCGCCCGACGTGCATTGACGACGGGCTGCACGATGGCGGTCCGTCGTCGCGCTGTGGCCGCTGCGCTGCCGTTCCCTGATGAGCTCCTCGACGACGTCGCACCGATGCGCCACGACCGTTGGCTCTCCCTCGTCGCTGCCGCGGTCGGCACGGTCCGGGCCATACCGGAGCCTCTGCTGGGGTTCCGGGTCCACCCCGCCCAGGAGACCGGTGTCCTGCTCGGCCGTCAGCTCCACCGGGCGATGTCGCGCGCTGTCACCGGCGTGCTGCGCGCTTCGACCGATGACGACCGTGGCTACCGGGTCCGAGCGGTGCAGCTCGAGGTGGCTGCAGACCGCGCAGAAGATCTCGGCGACTTCGAGGAGGCTGCCACCCTGCGAGGCGTCGCCGCTCATCTGCGCCGACGCGTCGACGTGAGCGAGCCGGTCGGACGACGCCTGCGGTCGGTGATGAGCGACGTCAACGCCGGCGTGTACGGCTGGGATCGACTCGGGATCACCGCCGCGGGCGCCGACATCGCGCGAGCGCTCCTGAGACCAGCCCGGGCTGTCGAACCTGCAGGGCGCTTGGGATGACACTTCGCAAGATCCGGGTCCTGATCGTCACCGACTCGTTGCAGCTCGGCGGCGCCGAGCAGGTCGCGGTGGACGTCGCGAACTCGCTCGACCGCGACGTCCACGAGGTCTTCTTCTGCGCGACCCGCGAGGACGGCCTGCTGCGAGCAGGGCTGTCCGACGACGTCGAGGTGATGATCCTGGGCCGGCGTGCGACCTGGGATCTTCCCAAGCTCTACGACTTCGGCCGCTACACGAGGCAGCATCAGATCGACATCATCCACAGCCACGGCCGCGGCACGATGCGCTTCATCGCCCTCGCGCGCATGCTCGGACTGGTGGACGCCC
>JAFDWA010000417.1 GCA_018268735.1 Actinomycetota bacterium
CACGTCGGGGGTGTCGAAGGTCGCGTAGGCCTCGGCGACGATCGACTCGAACGACTCCCGGTCGAGCGCTCCGGGCACCGGGTCCCCGTCGGAGTCCACGTCACCGTCGACGAACGGCCACATGACCCGCGCAGCGACCTCCCCGTAGCTCAGGCCGCGCAGCTCGTCGAGGGGCGGCAGCTCGGGCCAGCGTTCGGGCAGGTACAGGCCGCCGTCGTCGGCCAGGCCCGCAAGCAGCACGTCGGAGAAGCCGAGCACGGGCGCGGCACCGCGGGTCGAGACGTAGCGCACAGGGCGATCCGGTCAGTCCGAGCCGATGACCCGCAGCACGGAGCCGACCGAGCGCACGGCGTCGAGTCCGCGCAGCTCGCCGAGGGTGGAGCGCAGGTCGGCCTCTCGGGCGGTGTGGGTGATGAAGGTGAGGCGGGCGCCCGAGTCCCCGGAGTCGAGCGACTCCTGCTCCATCGAGCGGATCGACACGCCGTGGGCGCCGAACACACCGGCGACCGCGGCGAGGACGCCGGGGCGGTCCTCGACGACCAGGTTCAGGTAGAACGCGGATCGCAGCTCGTCGATGGGCCGGATGCGGGCCTTGCCGAACGAGCCGAGCGAGGCGTGGGTGCCCTTGGCCAGGTTCGCCGCCGCGTCGATGACGTCGCCGAGCACCGCGGACGCGGTCGGGAACCCGCCGGCGCCGCGGCCGTAGAACATGAGGTCGCCGACGGCCTCGCCCTCGACGAACACTGCGTTGAAGCTGTCGCGCACCGATGCGAGCGGGTGGGCGTCGGGGACCATCGCGGGGTGCACCCGCACCGCGACCGACCCGTCGTCGTAGCGCTCGGCGATGGCGAGCAGCTTGATCTGGTAGCCGAGGCGGCGGGCGTGGTCGATGTCGGACGAGGTGACCCCGGAGATGCCCTCGTGGAAGACGTCGCCGGCGACGACCTTGGCGCCGAAGGCGATCGTGGCGATGATCGCGGCCTTGGCCCCGGCGTCGAAGCCCTCGACGTCCGCGGTCGGGTCCCGCTCGGCGTAGCCCAGGCTCTGCGCCTCGGCCAGGGCCTCAGTGTAGCTCCAGCCCTCCTCGGTCATCTTGGTGAGGATGTAGTTGGTGGTGCCGTTGACGATGCCCATCACCCGGGCGACGTCCTCGCCGACGAGCGATTCGCGCAGCGGTCGGATCAACGGGATGCCACCGGCGACCGCGGCCTCGAAGAGCAGGTCGACGCCGGAGGACTCGGCCACCGCGTAGAGCTCGCTGCCGACGTTGGCGAGCAGCTCCTTGTTGGCGGTCACGACCGGCTTGCCGGCCTTGAGGGCGTCGACGATCAGCTCGCGGGCCGGTTCGATGCCTCCGATGACCTCGACGACCAGGTCGACGTCCGCGTCCGCAGCGACCGACTCGGCGTCGGTGGTGAGCACCTCGGCCGGCAGCTCGACGCCGCGCTCCTTGGACAGCGAACGGACCGCGACCCGGGTGACCGCCAGTCGCAGACCGGTGCGCGCCGCGATCTCGTCGCCGCGGTCGCGGACCAGTTCGACCAGCGCCGCGCCGACGTTGCCGCAGCCCAGCAGGCCGATGTTGACGGTTCTCTCGCTCACCGCGACTCTCTCGCTCACCGTGCCCAGGCTACCGGCGCACCGCCGGGGGCCTCATCCGACATCCGGTCAACCGACATCGGTGGCCAGCAGGTCCTCGACGGTCTCTCGGCGCACCACCAGACGGTCGACGCCGTCGGCGACGAACACCACCGCGGGGCGCAGCACCTTGTTGTAGTTGGAGCCCATCGAGTGGCCGTAGGCGCCGGTGACCGGGGTGGCGATCACGTCTCCGACGGCCAGGTCCGCGGGCACCCGGCCCTCGCGCACCAGCAGGTCGCCGGACTCGCAGTGCTTGCCGACGAGGCGGATCGGCATCTCGCGTCGCGACGTCGCGGCCCGGGGAAGGAACGTCTCGTAGCCCGACCCGTACAGGACCGGCCGGGGGTTGTCGCTCATGCCGCCGTCGACCGACACGTAGGTGCGCACGCCGGGGATGAACTTGACGGTGCCGACGGTGTAGAGGGTGACCGCGGCGGCGCCGACCACGGCACGTCCCGGCTCGACGCCGATTCCGGCGGTGATGCCGGCGGCGCGGCACTCCTGCACC
>JAFDWA010000418.1 GCA_018268735.1 Actinomycetota bacterium
ATGCCGAAGTCGGCGATCTTGACCCGTCCGTCGTCGCACAGCAGCACGTTGGAGGGCTTGACGTCGCGGTGCACCAGCCCGGCGCGGTGTGCAGCCTCGAGGGCGTCGAGCAGGCGGAGTCCGATGCGCATCGTCGTGTCCGCGTCGAGAGCCCCCCGCTCGTCGAGGAGCTGACGCAGCGTCGTCGCCTCGAGCAGCTCCATGACGATCGCCTCGTGGCCGGCGTCGCTGCACGTGTCGTACACGCCGACGATCCCTGGATCGTTGAGCCGTGCGGCAGCGACCGCCTCCTGGCGGAATCGACGCACGACCACATCGTCGTGTGCGAGGTGCGGATGGAGGACCTTGATCGCCACACGCCGGCCCAGCACCGAGTCGGTGCCCTCCCAGACCTGCGCCATCCCGCCGGCACCGATCATCCGCTCCAGCCGGTAGCGGCCGCACAGCACCGCTCCGGCGAGCCGCCCCGCCTGCGACGACCCATGGGTGAGGTCGATGCGGTTCGATCCGACGTCGGTCTCATCCACCTGGTGTCACGCTACCGGCACCGTCGGGCGACAGGGACGTGGTCGCGGCCTCGGTGTCCTCGTCTTCCGCATGGTCACGTGCTTCTTCGAGCACCTGTCGCCGACGAGCGGCGCGCTCGCGGCGTCGCTCGCGGCGGTCACGGCGAACGCTGGCCAACCACCATCCGCCGAGGACGAGCAGCGACAGCGCCGACAGCGCCGCGCCCACGCCGGAGATCGTCGACGACGTCACGGGGATCGCGACCGATGGGAGGACCAGTGTGCCGTCCGGCGAGGTCGTGTCGATCCGCAGCAGCGTCGCTCCCGGCGCCCGCGTCGTGACCGGGATGTCGATGACGTTCCCACCCGGGTGCAGCACGACGGTGCGTTCGGATCCACCGCGGATGTCGAGACGTCCCGACCGCGCCCGCACCCGCAGCGTCACGTCGTAGGGCAGCCCGTTGCGGAAGCGCAGCGGGATGGTCGAGTTGCGACTCGTCAGGACGACACGACGCTCCTGGGGCATCCCGATCCGACCCGTCAGGTGGGTGATCGACGCGCCCACCCGACGGTGGTAGCCGTCTCGGGCCGACGCGCTCATCGAGCGATCGAGGGTCTGCGCGTTCAACAGCTCCCACTCCGTGATGGCGGTCGCCGCACCCGGAGCGAGCGATCGGAACCCCTCGATGAGCTGGCGCGTCGCGACGACCTCACGCACAGCAGGCTCCTGATCGGGTGAGGTGCGAGGCAGGAGGTCCACCGTCAGCGGTCGACCGCCCGCTTCGGCGGCGGCCGGGACGATCGCCGGGTCCGCTGTCATCGGCCCAGGCGACGAGAACGTCGGGAGGAACGCACGGAGGACCTCCGGCGCAGTGTCGACAGGGATGACGACGACCTCGGAGGGCGCCAGGGCCGTGTCGGAGTCGCCGATCGTGTCGAACCACGTCGCCATCAACGCGGTCGACGCACGGTTCGCTCGAACCCCGGCAGCGACCCCGTCGTCGGTCAGCAGGTGAGCGACACCGCTGTCGGGCGCGATGGCGGTCGGACCCGACGGGTTCAGTCGGGACGTGTGGGTGCTGGTCACCTCGTCAGCACCGCCGCGCTGCGTGCTGCGCAGTCGGTCGGCGGAGATCACCAGGCGGTGGACACCCAGGCCCTGCAGCAGCCCGAGCGACGAAGTGGTGACGGTGGGGTCTCCGACCCAGCTCGCGGAGACCGGCTCGGTCCCGAACACTGCTCGGACGGCCTCGTCGCCGAGGGCGACCTGTCGCAGCGCCTCGGCGTTGCCGCCCGCAGCGGCAGCGATCCCACCGGTGTCGAGAGCGACGTAGGGCATGCGCGCCACGACGAAGGTCCTGCCCGGGGACTTCGACACGTCCTGCAGCGACTGGAGGGTTCGACGGTCGGTTGCGTCGCTCGACCGGGTGAGCGCGGTCAGCAACGTGGGTCGGACCGCCACGGTGAGCGGGGCGGTCGGCGTGGATGCCAGCAGGGAGCTCAAGGAGCCCAGCGAGCGTCGGGCGTCGGCGGTGAGGTGGCTGGTGCCGCGTGGATCGATGGCGGCCGGTCCGTCGACGACGGCCACCAGGGAGACGGGCAGCGGCGGCGACGCCGACGTCGCCGGCAGGTGGTTG
>JAFDWA010000419.1 GCA_018268735.1 Actinomycetota bacterium
CCATGTCGAAGCTCCTGCAGGGCCGGTTCCTCCTGAGCTACGCGGAGCCGACCGGAGCAGCGGGCACCACCCTGCTCGAGCTCAAGGCCGCGTCGATGTCGACGACCGTCGCCTACGTCCCCGGCACCGTCAGGTCCGGTTCGGACAACCTGGCTCCGGCGACCCCCGACGACCCCGGGCTGATCGCCCGGGTGCTCGGCAACCCGATCGGCCTGATCCTCGTCGTGCTCGTCGGGTTCGCTGCGATCTCGCTGTTCTTCTGGACGCTGCTCAACATGGTGCTGCCGAGCTCGGACTCGCTGAACCGTCGGCTCAAGGTCTACGAGGACCCCTATGGCGAGGAGTCCGACGACGAGGAGGTCAGCGCCGGCGGCCACACCACGGTGCCGATCATCAAGCGCGCCGTGGACTTCACCGGCGAGGTGGCGGAACGCCAGGGCGTGCTGCAGAAGCTCGAAGGTGACCTCGAGCGTGCCAGCCTGCCGTTGCGTGGGGCCGAGGCGCTCTTCTTCGTCCTCGTCGCGGCGCTCCTCGTGATGCTGCTCACCTTCGCGATGACACGCAACGTCGTCGTCACGATCATCTTCGCGGCGCTCACCGTGGCGGTCCCCCGGGCCATCCTGCGCATCCAGGTGCGTCGTCGCTGCAAGGCGTTCGAGCGACAGCTCCCGGACACCCTCACACTGCTCGCGGGGACGCTCCGCGCCGGGTACTCGATCGGCCAGGCCTTCGAGGCGGTCTCCACCGAGATCGACGACCCCATGGGTCGGGAGCTGCGACGGGTGGTCACCGAGACACGCCTCGGCCGGCCGCTCGACGAGGCGCTCGAGGCCGTTGCGGACCGGATGCAGAGCGACGACTTCAGCTGGGCGGTCATGGCGATCCGCATCCAGCGTGAGGTCGGCGGCAACCTGGCCGAGCTGCTCGTCACCGTCGCCGAGACGATGACCCAGCGTGAGCGCCTCCGTCGCGACGTCAGCACCCTCACCGCTGAGGGGCGCATGAGCGCGATCGTCCTCGGCATGCTGCCGCCCGGCCTCGGGCTCATCATGTGGGCGATCAACCCCGAGTACATGTCCAAGTTGTTCGCGCCGGGTCTCGGCTACATCCTGCTCGGCCTCGGCCTGGTGTCGATGGTCGTCGGCTTCGCGTGGATGAAGAAGATCATCACGATCGAGGTGTGACCTGATGTCCCCGATGCTCCTGATCTCCGTGCTCCTCATGGCGACTGCCGTCGGTGCCGCGGTGTGGATCGTCCTCAGCCAGCTCGACGAGCGCCAGGTCGTGCGCGACGCGCTGCGCCAGCTCGACGGCTACGAGGTCGAGAACCAGCGCGACCAGCACATGCTGGTGCCGCTCAAGGACCGCGCGCTCGGCCCGCTCGTCGAGGGGGTCACCGGCCTCGGCCGGCGCTTCACGCCGGTCGGCTACGTCGAGAAGGTGAAGCAGAAGCTCGTCTACGCCGGGTTGTCCGAGCAGGCCGCAGTCGACCGCTTCCTCGCGATCCGGGCCGTCACGGTGTGCGTCGCGGGGCTGTCGTTCGTGCTGCTGTTCGTGTTCAACGTCCTCGGACTGTCGGGCAACCTGCGACTCGCGCTCCCGGGGCTCGTCATCCTCGTGCTCGCGCTCGGTCCGGACAGCTGGCTGAACCGCAAGGTGGCCGAACGTCAGCACGAGATCCAGATCACCCTGCCCGACGTCATGGACCTGCTCGTGATCTCGGTCGAGGCCGGGCTCGGCTTCGAGCAGGCGATCGACCGGGTCGTCAACTCGGTGCCGGGTCCGCTGTCCGACGAGTTCTCCCGGATGCTGGGCGAGACCCGCGCGGGAGCATCGCGCTCCGACGCCATGCGCGCCATGGACGACCGCTGCAACGTCCCGGAGCTGCGCTCGTTCGTGATGGCGATCATCCAGGCCGACCAGTTCGGTGTGTCGATCGGACGGGTGCTGCGCGGCCAGGCCGACGAGATGCGCATCAAGCGTCGCCAGCTCGCCCAGGAGCGCGCGCAGAAGGCCCCGGTCAAGATGTTGATCCCGATGGTCTTCTGCATCTTCCCGGCCCTCTTCGTGATCGTGATCGGTCCGGCGATCCTGAACATCCGGGAAAGCTTGTGACGCTCACCGTCCGGGACCGGGTCC
>JAFDWA010000041.1 GCA_018268735.1 Actinomycetota bacterium
GACGGCGTCGCCGGCTCCGACGTCGTCGTCCTCGCCGCGGGCGGGTTCTCCGATGGCCGCGGCCTGGCCGCGGCGCTTGCGTGGGGTGCCGACGGCATCGCGATGGGGACCCGGTTCCTGCTGACCGCCGAGAGCCACGTCCCCGATCACATCAAGTCGATCTACCTGCAGACCCCGCTCACCGGCACCGTCGTCACGACCGCGATCGACGGAGCGCCGCAACGCGTGATCCGCACCGCGATGATCGACGCGCTCGAGCGGTCGCCGGGGCTGCTGCGCTTCCCGCGGGCAGCGGGCAACGCGCTGCGCTTCGCTCGCCAGGCCGGCGTGTCGCTCCCGGACCTCGCCCGGACCGGCCTGCAGATGCGTCGCGACCAGGAGCTCACCTGGTCGCAGATGGCGCTCGCAGCGAACGCGCCGATGATGACGAAGGCCTCGGTGCTCGACGGCGACGCGGACGTCGGCATCCTCCCGACCGGTCAGGTCGTCGGCGTGATCGACGAGCTGCCGTCGGTGGCGGACCTGCTGGAGCGGATCATGGACGGCGCGGATGTCGCGCTGGGTCGCCTCTGCGGCGACCACCCGTCCACGGCCTGAGCGGGTCCCGGCACGTCGAACCAGCGTTGCACGAGCTGGTCGAACGGGATCGCCGGCTCGAACAGCCAGCCTTGCGCGTGATCGCACCCGAACGACGCGAGCAGTGCTGCCTGCTCAGCGGTCTCGACGCCCTCGGCGACGGTGGACAGCCCGAGCCTGCCGGCGAGCTCGATGATCGCAGCCACGATCGCCCGATCCTCCTCGTCGGACATCCCCTCGACGAAGGACCGGTCGATCTTGAGCGTGGTCGCGGGGTACTCGCCGAGCTGGCGCAGCGACGAGTTCCCGGTGCCGAAGTCGTCGATCGCGATCCCGACGCCGAGCCGGCGCAGCTGCGACAGGGTCCGTCGAACCGAGCCATCGACGATCACGTCCTCTGTGATCTCCAGGATCAGCAGCGAGGGATCGACACCCGACGAGCGGAGCGCCTCCTCGACGTCGGACACCACCGTGTCGTCGAGCTCGCCCGCTGACAGGTTGACCGACACGGCCACGGGCCGGCCCCTGCTGCGCGACTGCAGCTCCGACAGCCGTGCCGTGGCCTCGACGAGCGAACGTCGCCCCAGCGTGCGCAGCACGCCGAGCGTGTCGGCTGCGGTGAGGAAGCAGTCGGGGGTGAGCAGGCCGAGCTCGTGATGATGCCAGCGCAGCAACGCCTCGACACCGGTGATCCGCCCGGTGTCGAGCGAGATGACGGGCTGGTAGTGCAGCTCGAACTGGTCGGCATCGAGCGCCTCCTGCAGCTGTGCCTCGATCGCCAGCTGCCGCCGGGCGGCCTCGTCCATCGACGACACGAACACCGCGGCGTGCCCTCGGCCCGACTGCTTCACGTGGTACAGCGCGACGTCGGCCCGCCGCAGCAGCTCGTGGGGCGTGCTGTCGGGCTCGACGGCCGCGATCCCCACCGACACCGACGGTCTGAGCACGACGTCGTCGAACGTGTCGGCCCGGTGCATGTCCTCGACCATGCCGTCGACCTCTGCACGGATCGCGTCGAGCGACGACCTGTTGCGGATCAGCACCACGAGCTCGTCGCCGCCGAAGCGCACGACGTCGCCCGGCCATCGGTCGCCCAGGCGGTCCGCGACGACGCGGATGAGCCGGTCGCCGTGGCGGTGCCCGAGCGAGTCGTTGACCGGCTTCAGCCGATCGATGTCGATGAACGCAACCGCTGAGCAGCCCGGCCTCCCGCTCGTCGCGACCAGCCCGCGCAGCCGCTCGTCGAGGTGCTGTCGGTTCGGCAGCGACGTGAGCAGGTCGTGGCCGGCCTGGCGCTCGAGCGTCCGGATGCTCGCGACCAGGTCGACCGAGAGCCGCCGGTTCTCTCGAAGGGTCAGCAGCTGCCGGGTCAGGAGGAGGACCATGATGAGGACCAGTGTGGCGACGCTCCACGTGCCGCCGTCGCGGATCGCGAGGTCGACGAGGCCGACGGTGGCGGCGAACCCACCGATCAGGAGCGGGAACGTGCCCGAGCCGAGCTGCCGTCGGAGCTGTGCCGTGCCCTGGGGCACCTCGAGGTGCTCGCGACCGCCCAGGGCGATCCAGGCGCCGCCGCCGATGATCGTGAAGCCGACCACCCAGGTCGCGTCGACGAGGCTCGGTGCCGCGTCGATGAGATCCGAGAGGTACACGGCCGCGAGGAACGCGACGTCGCCGATGGTGCACCACAGCATCCCGGCGGTGATCACGCTGAGCGCCCGACGGTCCGGCGTGCCCCGCCGGATCGCCCGGATGCCCAGCGTGATCACCACCGAGTCCGCCACGGGGTACACCATCGTCATCAGCGCGTCGCGGTCGGAGGTGCCGAGCCCGCTCGTGCGGAACGCGAGGATCCACAGCACCAGCAGCGTCGACACTGCGACGATGAGGCTGTCGAGCAGGTCGAAGGTCCGCAACGTCCTCGCGCTGCGCGAGTCGGTCGCGGGGCGACCCGACAGGAGCACGATCGCGACGCACCACGAGATCGGCAGGAGCAGGTAGCAGATGTCGGCGGTGCTCGGCGCCGGGAGGCTCCGGCCGTCCGCGAGGTAGCCGGCCCAGATCGTCGATCCTGCTGCCCAGGCGACGGGACCGAGGCCGAGCAGGGTCCACGCCGTTCGTTCGATGCCGGTCCGTCGTCGCCCGACGGCAGCGAGGGCGACCCCCGCCCCGATCGCGCAGATCACGTCGATGCCGACCGTCGCGACGAGCGTGCCGACAGGTTCGACGCCGCCGAGGAGCAGCAGCGGCCGTCCCATCGCCGAGGTGATGCCGAGTGCTGCTGCCAGGAGCAGCGGACCTCTGATCCGTCGGCCCTCGATGGCCGCAGTCGTCGGTGTCACCCGACGTCTCCGTCCGCCTCGACGAGACCTGGGCGGCGAGCGGGCGGACGCCACTCGAGGGCGCTCGGCGCTCGGTTGGGGTCCAGGTGCCGATCGGCGAAGTCGCTCCACGACGTGGGTGGACCGAACAGCCATCCCTGCGCGCGCTCGACGCCGAGGTCGCGCAGCCGGTCGATCTGTCCGGGTCTGGTCACCCCGTCGGCGACGACGGGCGCCCCGAGCTCCGCTCCGAGCGTGCTCACAGCGCCGACGATCAGCCGGTCCGGTTCGCGATCCTCCAGCCCGGCGGTGAAGGAGGCGTCGATCCGGATCGACGGACGGTGCAGCCGGCGCAGCCGTCGGATCGACGAGGTCGCGGTCCCGAACTCCCGGACCCGGACCGGGATCCTCGCCCCCACGAGGCGGTCGATCTCCGACTGCACCGCGGGATCCATCAGGACCGATTCGGCGATCTGCACGCAGGTGCATCCGATCCCGCCGAGCACGCCGGTGAGCTCCTCCACGTACCCGATGTGCGCGAGCTCCTGACGGGTTGCGCTCAGCACCAGCTCGAGGTCCTCGTCCGGGACCGCGGTGCTGTGCCAGGGGGAGGTTGCGAGCTGCAGACCGAGCCGACTGATCGACGGGAGCAGCCCGGTGTCGGTTGCGATCTCCAGGTACTCCTCGGGGGCCAGGAGCCGGCCCTCGGGGGTCCGCCAGCGCAGGATCGCCTCTGCCCCGGAGATCCGCCCGTCAGCGATGTCGACGACCGGCCGGTAGCGCACCTCGAGCTCTGCCCGCTCGACCGCACCTCGGAGCACCCGTGTCAGCTCGGCCCGGTGGTCAGCCCGCTCCCGCAGCCAGTCCTCGTATGCGATCGCCCGTCCTCGACCGAGCTCCTTGGCCCGGTTCAGCGCGAGGTCGGCCATACGGACGACCTCGTCGTCGGATCGCGTCGAGGCGCCGTCCGGAGCTGCGTCGTCCTGGTCGGCTTCGAGCACGGCCGTGCCGATGCTGATGCGTGCGGGCACGGCGACGCCATCGAGGTGCAGCGGCCGCATGCTGGCCTCGACGGCTGATGAAGCGAGCTCCGATGCGCGGGTGGCTGTGACCCCGGGGCACACCGCGACGAACTCGTCGCCGCCGACGCGGTGGACTGCCGGTCCGAGGACCTCGAGCAGCCGATGCGCGACGCCGACGAGGAGCTGGTCGCCGACGTCGTGACCGAGGGCGTCGTTCACGGACTTGAACTCGTCCACGTCCGCGTAGAACGCGGCGATCGGTCGGACCTCCGCAGCGGTCGAGCCTTCCAGGAGCTCGACGAGGGCGAGGCGGTTGCCGAGACCGGTCAGCTCGTCGGTGCGGGCTCGTCGGTGCAGTGCGGCGGCGACCGCGCCGAGTCGCTCCTGCAGTCGCGCCTGGTCCCGTTGCGACAGCGCGAGCCGCAACGTCGAGAGCCCGACGGCGATCACCCCCAGCGTGAGCATCACGGGGTCGAGCGACGCGATGAACAGGCGATGGGTCGCGACCGCTCCGAGCGACAGCAGGGTCGCCGCCGCGGCGACCCAGGCGCCGTCGGAGCCCCGCTCGGCCTCCTCGTGACCGGCCGACGCGGTCGGGTGCACGTCGAGGAGGCGGCGCTCGAGGTGCTCACCACGTGCGCTCTGCCAGCCGGCGACGAGCAGCATCGTCGGCCCGGTCATCCACCACAGCGTGGAGGTCCTCAGCGCTGCCGATGTCGGGAGGGCGAACTGCCCCAGGATGGAGACGTAGAGCGCCGACGGGACGAGGAGGACTGCGACGACGAGCGCCAGGTCGCCGGGTCGCGGCATCCCGACGACCCGCACGAGCAGGACGACCCCGGCGACCATCAGGGCGACCAGCACCGCAGCGCCCGGCTCCCGGGCCATCACGTCGGCGAGCCCACCTCCGGGTCCCGCCGAGGTGCGCAGCGGTGCGAGCCAGGTCAGCGAGATCGCAGCCACTGCCCCGAGCCCGGCGTCGATCACCAGGACCGCGCTCCATGGGGTCCTCGACGGCAGCGCGCAGATCGCCGACACGAGGACGGCCACGGCGAGGAGCTGCGCTGTGGTCGGTCCCTCGACGGTGATGAGCCCGACGGTGTGGGCCGACCCCGACGCGGTCGCTGCGGTAGCTGCTGCGAGCGTCGCGGCACCGGTCGCGACGAGGACGAGCGACACCGCTCGTCGTCCCGACTCGTGTGCTGCCGCCGACGCGAACAGCATCGAGGCGACCCACAGCACGACGCACCCGAACAGCTCGACGAGGCGGTTCGGTCGGCCGATCCCCCAGGCCTGGAGCTCTGCGGCGATCTCCGGCCAGGCGATCCCCGCAGCAGCAGCGACGGTCAGCGCGATCGCGAGCGCGACGAGGCCGGGTCGGAGACGCCGCCGGGGCGCACGCGGGCGTGCTTCGTCGGCGGGGACGGGCGAGGTCGGCGACATGGGTCTGCGGTTCCATCGGCACCTGACGGTCGTCCTGTGAGCCTGATCGGCGCCGAATCGTCGATCTGACGGGTCGTCAGAGGTCGGGGCAGACTTGGCGGCATGGACCTGACCTGGAGCGAGTCCGAGCAGGCGTTCCGGGAGGAGTGCCGCACCTGGCTCTCGTCACACGTGCCCTCAGCGGCGCTTCCCTCGGGCGACACCCGTGAGGGGTTCTCCGTCCACGTCGAGTGGGAGCGTGAGCTGCACGCCGACCGCTGGGCCGTCGTGTCGTGGCCCGAGGCCTACGGCGGCCGTGCCGCGTCGCTGTGGGAGTGGCTGATCTTCGAGGAGGAGTACTACCGCGCGGGTGCCCCCCAGCGGGTCACCCAGAACGGGATCTTCCTGCTCGCCCCGACGATCTTCGAGTTCGGCACGCCGGCCCAGCAGGACCACTACCTGCCGCGGATGTCCGCAGCGGAGGACCTGTGGTGCCAGGGGTGGTCGGAGCCGAACGCCGGCTCGGACCTCGCCGGGATCACGTCGCGGGCGGTTCGTGACGACGCCGCCGGAGGGTGGCGGCTGAGCGGTCAGAAGACCTGGACGACCCGTGGAGCGTTCTGCACCCACCTGTTCGGTCTGTTCCGCACCGACGGCGACGCCGAGCGCCATCGCGGGCTCACCTACTTCCTGGTCCCGCTCGACGCGGAGGGCGTCACCGTGCGGGGGTTCGGCCGCCTCGACGGCGACGAGGGCTTCGCCGAGGTGTTCCTCGACGAGGTGCTCGTCCCCGACAACCCGGCCGAGGACGCAGCGTCCGACGCCGCCACGGCGTCGATGTCACGTGGCGGCACCCTCGGCGGCATCGACCAGGGATGGGGCGTCGCGATGGCGACCACCACCTCGGAGCGGGGCCTCACCCTTCGCTCACCCGGTCGGTTCCGGGCGACGGCGACCCGGCTGGTCGACCTCGCGAAGGAGCTCGATGCGTCGGGCCGGCTCACCGAGCGGCTCGCGGACCGGGTCGTCGACGCCTGGATCGATGCCGAGGCGTACGCGCTCTACACGCTGGGCGACGTCACCGGCATCGTCGAGGGCCGCTCGCCAGGGGCGCGGTCCAGCTACAACAAGGTCTTCTGGTCCGAGCTCGACATCCGCCTGCACCGCGCCGCGCTCGACCTGCTCGGAGCCGACGCCGAGATCGACGGGCCGTGGATGAGGGGATACGAGTTCGCGCTGTCGGGTCCCATCTACGCCGGCACGAACGAGATCCAGCGCAACATCATCGCCGAGCGCGTGCTCGGCCTGCCGCGGAAGTGAAAGGGATCGCACCGTGCGCTTCGCGCTGACCGAGGACCAGATCGACTTCCGCGACGCGGTGCGGGGCCTGCTCGCCGACACCTGCCCGCCCGAGGCCGTCCGCGCCGCCTGGCGTGAGCAGGTCGGCGAGGTGCCCGGCGGCGGCGACGGACGCGTCCGCGCCGCGTGGGACGCCCTGGCCGAGATGGGCGTGCTCGGCGTGATGGTGCCGGAATCCGCCGGTGGCCTCGGCATGGGCGACGAGGACATCGTTGCGCTGCTCGTCGAGTGCGGACGCGTCGCGCTGCCGGACCCGATCTCGTCGACCGCGTACGTGGCCACCGGTCTGCTGCGCGACCACGTCGCCGGTGACGAGGCCGCCGGCCTGCTGGGCCGGATCGCTGCGGGCACCGCCACCGTGCTGGTCGGGTTCCCGGGATCTGCGCACCTGCCAGCGGCGGCCACAGCGGACGTGTTCCTGATGTGCGACCGTGGCGAGGTGCACCTCCTCGACCGGTCCGGCGTGGAGCTGACCGAGGTGATCTCCGTCGACGGCGCCCGAGCGCTGGGCACCGCCACCTGGGAGCCGTCGGATGCCACGGTGCTCGTCGGCGGTGAGGCCGGCTCGATCGCGGTGACCCGTGCGTTCGACCGCGCGGCGCTCGGCGTCGCAGCGCAGCTCGTCGGCCTCGGCCAGCGGATGCTCGACATGACCGTCGCCTATGCGAGCGACCGCAGGCAGTTCGGCGTCCCGATCGGCACCTTCCAGGCCGTCAAGCACCAGCTCGCCGACGCGTCGCTCGCCGTCGCGTTCGCCGAACCTCTGGTGCTGCGCGCTGCGAGCTCGCTCGCGACCGGCGACCCGGACGGCCCCGTGCACGTGTCCATGGCCAAGGCGAGGGCATCGGAGGCGGCGCTTGCGGCCGCGGCCGCGTCGCTGCAGTGCCACGGGGCGATCGGCTACACCGTCGAGTACGACCTGCACCTGTTCCTCAAGCGGGCCTGGGCGTTGGCGGCCCGCTACGGCGACGCGGACTTCCACCGCGACCGCATCCGCTCGGTGCTCCTGGCCTGACTGTCACACCGTCCTGACTGCCACACCCTCCTGACTGTCACACCGTCCCGCCATCATGTCGGGCATGGAAGCCGTGACCCTTGCTGCCGCCGTCGCCGGGCTCGTGCTGGGCGGCGTGCTCGCCGCCGTGGTGGTGCACCTCGCATGGTCCCGGCGAGCCGCCGTCGACGCTGCAGGACTCCGCGAGCGCCTCGCGGCTGCCGAGGCTGCGGCCCGCACCGACGACCAGCTGCTCGATGCCTACCGCGCGATCGCAGGTGCCACGTTGGCCGAGCAGTCCGATCAGCTCCTGCATCTCGCTGCGACCCGCTACCAGACGCTCGAGACCACCGCGCTCGGGCACTGGCAGACCCAGGGAGCCCGGGTCGTGCAGCAGCTCGAGCAGCAGGCCGCGCAGCTGCGCGAGCTCGAGGCGCAGCGTCGGGCCGAGAGCGCCGTGCTGAGCACCGCCGTGTCGGACCTGCGGCGTGCCAACGACGAGGTGCGCGACCAGGCGCGGCAGCTGGCGGGCGCGCTCCGCGACAACGCCGTTCGGGGCACGTGGGGTGAGGTGCAGCTCCGTCGGGTGCTCGAGCAGGCCGGCATGGAGCGCCATGCCGACTTCGTGGAGCAGGGGCCACGGTCGAGCGTCGGTGGTGACGGAGGCGACCGCTCCGGCCGCCCGGACGTCGTGGTGCGCCTCCCCGACGGTCGATCGGTCGTGATCGACTCGAAGGTCCCGCTCGACCGCTACCTGGACGCCGCGAACTGCGACGACGACGACCGCCGAACCGCCCTGCACGCCGCGCACGCCAAGGCGGTCGCGGCGCACGTCCTCGCCCTGTCGCGCCGCGACTACCACTCGAGTGTTCCTGGATCCGTCGACCTCGTGGTGATGTTCCTCCCTGCCGACGCCTTCCTGGCGGCGGCGCTGTCCGCGAGGCCGTCGCTCGTCGACGAGGCGTGGTCGAGAGGCATCGTCCTGGCGTCGCCGTCGACGCTCATCGGGTTCCTGCGGGGCGTGGCACTCGGCTGGCGTGAGCAACGCATCGCCGAACAGGCCGAGGAGATCGCCCGGACCGGTCGCGAGCTGCACGAGCGGCTGTCGGTCTTCGTCGATCACCTCGGCAAGGTCGGATCGTCGTTGGGGAGGGCTGTCGCCGCCTACAACGGCGCGGTGGGATCCCTCGAGGCACGTGTGCTGCCACAGGCCCGCCGCTTCGAGGACCTGGGCGCAGCGTCGAGTCGTCCGATCGACACGCCCGCAACCGTGGATGCCGGACCACGGGCGCTCGCTGCGGTCGCGGTCGGCGGCGGTGCAGCGGCAGACTCCTGCGATGCTGTTCCGGACCAAGCGAAGGCGTCGTCGTCGTGAGCTGTTCGACGCGGGGTTCACCGACGCCTGGCGCGAGCTGTGCGCGGCACGCTTCGCGTGGTGGGACGACCTGGGGGCAGGTGAGCGGAACCGACTCGAGGCGGTGGCGCTCGGCCTGATCGCCGGAGCGGACTGGGAGCCTGCGAACGGGTTCACCCTCACCGAGGAGATGCAGGTGCTGATCGCCGTGCAGGCGGCCCTGCTGGCTGCCAACCTCCCGTACGAGGATCCCTACCAGGACGTGCACGCGATCGTCGTGCACCCGACGACGGTCGTGCTCCGCGGCGAGCACTCCCAGGTCGATGGTCTGGTCTCCGACGACCCGATGCCGATCCTCGGTCAAGCGGAGTACCACGGCCCGGTGCTCGTCGCGTGGGACGAGGTCGCCGACGACGTGGTCCACCACGGCGACGGACGCAACGTCGTGTTCCACGAGTTCGCCCACAAGCTCGACATGCTCGATGGCACCGTCGACGGCACGCCCCCGATGGGGCCAGAGCTGGCGGGGCG
>JAFDWA010000420.1 GCA_018268735.1 Actinomycetota bacterium
CTGAGGCGTCGCTGGCCGCGGAGCGTGCACGTGACGCCGTACTCGCTCTCGATGCCGTAGATCCTGCGTTCCATCGCAACGTCACGCTACCCCCGGCGTGCGCCGATCCTGCGCGGGCCCGGCGGCTGGTGCAGCGCGGTCGGAGCGGGGCAGGTTCAGTCGCCGTCGGACTCGCTCGGAGCGAGGATCGTCGCGAGCTCTTCGTCCTCGATGCGCCGGAACGTGCGGCGGCCGTTGCCCCGGGCGAGGACCGCCACCTCCAGGTCCGACACGGGGATCGTGCGGTCCGGACCCGCCAGCGCCCCCACCGCAGCCGCAGCGGCGACGCCGAGGGGCGCGCCGGCGAGCCAGGCACCGCCCATGCGCTCGCCGATCGCGTCGGCCTCGCCGCCGAGCACCGCCCAACCGGTCTCGTCGATGACGGTGCCGTCGTAGAGGATGTGGAACAGCTGGTCGCCGGTGGGGTCGTGGCCGACCTCTGCGACGAGGATCTCGACCTCCATGGGCTTCATCTCGTGGGTGAACACCTGCCCGAGGATCTGTGCGTACTGGTTCGCGAGGCTCCGGGCATCGACGTCGTCTCGGCTGAACGAGTAGCCCTTGAGGTCGGCGTGGCGGACCCCCGCGATGCGGAGCTGGTCGAACTCGTTGTACTTGCCGACGCCGGCGAAGCCGATGCGGTCGTAGATCTCCGACACCTTGCGCAGCATCCGTGACGGGTTCTCGGCGCACACCAGGATCCCGTCGTCGTAGGTGCACGCGACGAGCGCGCGACCCCGGGCGATGCCCTTGCGGGCGTAGTCGGCCCGGTCCTTCATCATCTGCTCAGGCGCCACGTAGAAGGGCATGGTCATTCGGGCTCACCTCCCTCGGCGGTCGTGGCGTCTGTGGCAGTCGAGCGAGCGAGCTCGAGCGATTCGTAGAGAGCGACGAACCGGTCACGCAGGACGTCGTCGGCCACGCGACGGAACCCCTGGGCGCTGATCGTCGCCACGACCGGGAAGATGCCGCGCAGGAGGTCCGGTCCGCCGGTGGCGGAGTCCTCGTCGGCGGCTTCGTACAGCGCCCGGAGCACGAGGTCGATCGCGGCCGGCTCCGGGAGGCCGTCGCGGAAGCCGAGCTTGACGACGGTCGCGGCGTGCAGGCTCCCCGAACCCGTCGCCGTGTGGTCGTGCTCCTCGTAGCGCCCGCCGGTCACGTCGTACTGGAACAGCCGGCCTTCGGATCGTTGCAGGTCGTAGCCGGCGAAGATCGGGACGACCGCCATCCCCTGCATCGCCGCCGGCAGGTGGTTGCGAACCATCTGCGAGAGCTGGTTCGCCTTGCCCTCGAGGCTGATCGGCGATCCCTCGACCTTCTCGTAGTGCTCGAGTTGGAGCTGGAACAGCCGCACCATCTCGATCGCCGGGCCCGCGGCTCCGGCGATCGCGACCCCCGAGTGCCGATCCGCGGGGAAGACCTTCTCGATGCTGCGATGGCTGATGAAGTTGCCCGACGTCGCCCGTCGGTCACCGGCCATCACCACGCCGTCGGCGTAGCGCACCGCCACACAGGTCGTGCCATGGGTGACGGTGAGCCCGCCGGGGCCGACGGGACCGGCGAGCGCCGACACGGCGCCGTCAGGGAGCGGGGGTGCCAACCCGGCACGACGGACGAGCGCAGCGAAGTCAGGACCCGGATCGTCCTGGGGGCTGTAGAGGGGCAGGGTCACGACGGGCAGCGTACAAGTTGGACAGGGACGTCCCGCCGACGACCCGCAGCGGACGACGGCTACTCGCCGCCCTTCTGGATGTACGCCTTGACGAAGTCGTCGGCGTTCGTCTCGAGCACCTCGTCGATCTCGTCGAGCAGCTCGTCGAGCTCGGCCTTGATCTTCTCCCCGCTGGCGGTGGAGGCGGGTGCCTCCTCGACCTCGTCGGCGCGACGCTGGGGAGCGGGCTTCTTCCTCAGTTCACGATCTGCCATGGCTGCGACACCTCCGCGTCGCGCTCACCGTACCGCGGCGCCCCGGAGAACCGGCGGCAAGTTCCGCTGCGCGAGGTCGCAACGGCTGTGGCCGGTCGGTCGGATGCGAGGATCCTCAGCGTCCCAGTCGTTCCAGCAGCTCGTCGGCGTCAGCGGACTCGGCGAGGAGC
>JAFDWA010000421.1 GCA_018268735.1 Actinomycetota bacterium
CCGGCGTCGACGCCGCCACCTCCCAGCGGACCGGCTGGAGCTGCGGCACCCCCGTCGCCCCCCACGACCCGGAGACCGTCCGGCCCCGGCAGCCAGAGGTCGACCTGCCGGGGTCGATCCAGCGCCCGACGCCCACCCAGCAGCACCCTCACCCGCCGGGAGCTGAGATGCCCCCACCCCTCCCCCGGCCCGGACCACGAGGAGGACTCGCAGACGAGCTCGACGTCCGGCCCCGGCCAGGGGTCGGACCCTCCGGCCGATCCGTGCAGGCGCAGCAGCACCGCCCCGCGCTCACGGGCGCGGGGCACGAGGCGTCGCACCTCGCTCCGATCGAGCCGACAGCCGGCACCGACGACCACCACGTCGAAGGCGTCCACCAGCGCGGCGAGCACCGACGGGATCTGGCGCTCGTCGGCACGGACCACCACCACCCGGTCCAGGTCCACACCCATCTCCGCAGCGGCAGCCCAACCATGCGCCGGCACTCCGATGCACGCCGCCCAGGAGCCGGCCCGCGTCGGTCCGGCCAACACGGCGTGGACCAGGGTGGTGGCACCGTCGCCGTGGAACGACACCGTGGATCCACGTCGCAGTCCCGAGGGCAGCAGCGCCTCCAACGCGGCCAGGACCGGCAGCGCCCTGTCACGGGCGAGGGTGAGCGGGCTCAGATCCCCGGCCAGCTCCCGCAGCCTGGCGAGACGTTCGGTCCGGGTGCTGTCAGATGGAAGAGCTGAGGGGCGGGGAGACGAGGTGGAGGACGGAGGAGAAGAGGTCCGATCGGGCACAGGCACGGCGGCCCGGTCCCCGTCGGATGTCGAGGCCGAGGCTGGCATCCGCCAAGTATCGAACACCCGTTCGATGCCTGGCAAGGGGCTGGTCGGTCCGATCCCGTCCGGTCAGACCGCTGTGCCCTCGCAGCAGACCGCTGTGCCCTCGCAGCAGACCGCTGTGCCCTCGCAGCAGGTCACTCTGCCGGAGCGCCGAAGGAGGCGGCGTCGGGGACCTCGACACCTGGCAGGTAGTACGTGTACAGATCGCCGATGATGTCGACGATCCCCGCGGTGTCGGCACCCTTGTCGAGATCCACCGTGATGACGTTCGAGTTGATGTGCACCGCGTCGATGCCACCACGGTCGAACAGTCGACGGGCCAGCACGTCGGGAGGCCGGTTCCCCTCGACCACCTGCCCGGCGCGGTATCGCTCATGGCCCATGCCGGTGAGGATCCGGTTGATCTCGAAGCGGACGACGCCAGGACGGCTCGAGGGCTTCTCGATGACGGTGACGCGCTGACCCATAGGGGCCCCGATCGTAGCCTCCGGACCTCAACCCCCTCACATCCGGAGCACCCCGCACCGGAGCAGGACCCGACCGGTGCCCGTCACCTGCCCGTCCCGCCTGCCGCCAGGCGCGGAGCTTGGCGGGATCCGGCACGGAGGACGACGATGGCCACGTGACCGACAGCCACACCACCGACAGCCACACCAACGACAGCCGCACCAACGACAGCCACCACCAGGTGACGATCTTCGCCGCCGTCGGCGGTCAGCCGTTCTTCGACCGACTCGTCGACCGCTTCTACGAACGCGTCGAGGTCGACGAGGTCCTCCTGCGCCTGTACCCCGAGCAGAGCGACCTCGGACCCGCCCGCCGACGGCTCGCCACGTTCCTCGGCCAGTACTGGGGCGGCCCGACGACGTACTCCGAGGAGCGCGGCCACCCCCGATTGCGCGGCCGCCACCTGCCGTTCACGATCGGCGACCAGGAGCGTCGGCACTGGCTCGACGCGATGGCTGCGTCGCTCACCGAGACGATGCCGACGACACCGCTCGACGACGACCTCCGCAGGGACGTCGGCGAACGGATGCTCGCCTACTTCGAGATGTCCGCCGCGGCGATGGTCAACACCGGACGCTGAGCCGCACGAGCTGCCGCCGCCAGAAGCCTGCGCTGCCAGAAGCCTCCGCCGCCGGATCCCGACCGCAGATCTGCTCACAGGGAGCGAAGGCGAGGGTCGTCCCGACATCGAGCCCCATCGCTACCGATGGAGGACGACCCTCGGTCACGTCGCCCATGGGAGAGGAAGGGTGGATGGGAGGACGACGTAGCCATGGCCGGAGCCACGGACGCATCAT
>JAFDWA010000422.1 GCA_018268735.1 Actinomycetota bacterium
GCGTGCTCAACGCCGCCCGACCGACGCGCGCTTGAGCGCGTGCTCCTGCAGGTCGATGTGGGTCTCGACGGTCCCACGCCGCTCCACGTGGGACCACCCGTCGTCGACCTGGCGCCACGCGAGCGTGTCGTCCGCGAGGGACACGGCGAGGATCTCGTCCATCCGCACGCGCAGCTCCGGGGATCGCACGGGGACGACGGCTTCGACACGTCGGTCGAGGTTGCGGGGCATCAGGTCGGCGGAGCCGATGAAGTGCAGCTCCTCGCCCGGGCCACGACCGTTGGCGAACCGGTAGATCCGAGAGTGCTCGAGGTAGCGGCCGACGATGGACCGGACGGTGATGTTCTCCGACAACCCGGCGACGCCCGGGCGGATGCAGGAGATGCCACGCACGATCAGCTCGACGCGCACCCCGTCCGCGGACGCCGCATACAGCTCGTCGATCATGTCCGCGTCCACGAGGCTGTTCATCTTCATAACGATGTGCCCCGTGCCGGGAGTCGCCCGGCGCTCGTTGCGGATGAAGTGGACGAGCCCGTCGCGCAGCGTGTGCGGGGCGACGAGCAGCTTCGAGTACTGGACGTCGCGTGCGTAGCCGGTGAGGTAGTTGAACAGCTGCGTGAGGTCGGCGCCGAGGTCGGGATCCGCGGTGAGCAGACCGACGTCCTCGTACAGTCGGGCGGTCTTGGAGTTGTAGTTGCCCGTCCCGATGTGGCAGTAGCGGTTGACGCGGTCGCCCTCGTCGCGGACCACGAGGCACGTCTTGGTGTGCGTCTTGAGCCCGACGAGCCCGTAGACGACGTGCACGCCTGCCTGCTCCAGCCGCCGTGCCCACTCGATGTTGCGCTCCTCGTCGAAACGCGCCTTCAGCTCGACGAGCGCGACCACCTGCTTGCCGGCCTCTGCTGCCTTGATGAGCGCACCGACGATCGGGCTGTCGCCGGAGGTCCGGTACAGCGTGAGCTTGATCGTCAGCACCTTCGGGTCCGCCGCGGACTGGCGGATGAACTCCTCGACCGAGGTCGAGAAGCTGTCGTAGGGGTGGTGCACCAGCACGTCGCCCTCCCGCATGACGGCGAACAGGTCCGGTTGCTGCTCGTCCTCGTCGAGCCCGAGCCGGTGCTGGGTCACCGGGACGAACAGCGGGTACTTCAGATCGGGGCGGTCGACGTCCGCGACGGCGAACAGCCCACCGAGGTCGAGCGGAGCGGAGTGCGCGACGACGTCGTCGTCGGTGAGCTCGAGCTCGTCGCGGATGAGCTCGAGGGCCTCGGCCGAGATGTCGTCCTCCACCTGGAGGCGGACGGCCTTGCCGAAGCGGCGACGACGCAGCTCCATCTCGATCGCGGCGAGCAGGTCGTCCGCGTCCTCCTCCTCGACGGTGAGGTCTGCGTTGCGCGTGACGCGGAACGCCACGTGGTCGAGCACCTCCATCCCGGGGAACAGCTCGTCGAGGTGCTCGGCGATGACCTGCTCGAGCGGGACGAAGCGCTCGCCGTCTGGCATCACGACGAACCGCGGGAGCAGCGACGGGACCTTCACTCGGGCGAACCGACGCTGGTCGGTGGTCGGATCGCGGACGATGACGCCGAGGTTGAGCGACAGGCTCGAGATGTACGGGAACGGGTGGCCGGGGTCGACGGCGAGCGGCGTCAGCACCGGGAAGATCCGGTTGCGGAACTCCGCAGTCGCCCACTCGCGGTCGTCAGCGTCGAGGTCGCCCCACGTCGAGAAGACGATGCCTTCGTCCGCGAGCGAGGAGCAGATCGATCCGAGGAACACCTCGTCGGCCCGATCCACCAACTCGGCGGTGCGGGCGGAGATCGCCTCGAGCTGCTCCGCAGCACTCAACCCGTCCGGGCTGCGACCGCTGACGCCGGCGGCGACCCGGTCCTTCAGCCCGGCAACTCGGACCTGGAAGAACTCGTCCAGGTTCTGGCTGAAGATGGCGACGAACCGGACCCGCTCCAACAGCGGCGTTGCGGGATCCTCGGCGAGCGCCAGCACCCTGGCGTTGAACTCCAGCCAGGACAGCTCCCTGTTGATGTAGCGGGAGCGGTTGCTGTGGCGGGAGCGCTCGTCGACCGGGTCCGTCATGTCGACAGGCTACCGGCCGCCGTCAT
>JAFDWA010000423.1 GCA_018268735.1 Actinomycetota bacterium
CTGGGCACCACCGCCGGCCACCAAGGGCCGCAAGAAGACGTCCACCGACTGACACCCCCCGAGGATCGACCCCACCGATGCTGCTGCGAGACGCGATCGACATCCCCACCGAGGTCCACGCCAACGACCTCGTGTTCATCCTGAGCGACGCCGCCGAGCAGGCCGAGCAGACGCTGCGCCAGTACGTCGTCACCGATCAACTGCTCAGCGCGTTCCTGGACGCCGAAGGGCTGGTGCGCTCCGCGGTCGACGACCGCGCATCCAAAGCCGCGTTCCTGTCGGGCAGCTTCGGGTCCGGCAAGTCCAACTTCATGGGCGTGCTCCAGCTCCTGTTGGACGGCCACCCCGCCGCGTTAGCCAAGGCCGAGTTGGCGCCGGTCGTCGCCCAGCTCAACGAGTGGCGAGAGGACCAGACGTTCCTGACCGTGCCGTTCCACCTGATCGGTGCCACGTCGCTCGAGAGCGCCGTGTTCGGCCAGTACGTCGACTACGTCGGCCGTCTCCACCCGGACGCGCCGATGCCCGGCGTGTTCGCCGACGAACCGCTCCTCGCCAACGCCGACACGCTGCGCTCCACGATGGGCGACGAGACGTTCTTCGCCGCGCTCGACGGTTCAGGGGGTGCCGACTGGGGCAAGCTCAGCGGCTGGAACGCCCAGCGCTACGAACGTGCCCGCCACCAGCCCGTCGGCAGCGACGAACGCCGCCTGCTGGTCCAGGCGCTGCTCGACGGGCTGCTGTCGGGCTTCGCGGACGCCGCCAAGGCCAACCGCGGCGGCTACGTCGACATGGAGTCCGGTCTGGCCGCGCTCAGCCGCCACGCCCACGACCTGGGCTACGCGGGGCTCATCCTGTTCCTCGACGAGCTGATCCTGTGGCTCATGTCGCGGATGGGCGACGCCGCGTTCGTGTCGTCCGAGGTGTCGAAGATCTCCAAGTTCGTCGAGGCCAGCGAAGCGTCACGGCCCACCCCGATCATCTCGATCATCGCCCGCCAGCGCGACCTGCGCGACCTGATCGGCCAGGACGTCCCCGGTGCCGAACGCCTCGGGTTCGTCGACCAGCTCAACTTCCAGAAGGGCCGTTTCGACGATATCTGCCTGAACGACTCCAACCTGCCCGTCGTCGCGCATCACCGGCTGCTGGAACCCAGCTCCGATGCGGGACGCGACGCGCTCGCGGACGCGTTCGCGTCGCTGTCGCTCACCGACGACCAGCGCGACGCCCTGCTCGGCTCCGCCGGCACCGACGCCGACTTCGCGCTCTGCTACCCGTTCTCGCCCGCGTTCCTGACGATCGTCGTCGACCTGGCCGGGGCGTTGCAGCGCACCCGCACCGGCCTCAAGGTGCTGCTGCAGCTCCTCGTCGATCGGCGCGACACGCTCGAGGTCGGCCAGCTCGTCCCCGTCGGCGACCTGTTCGACGTGTTCGACACCGCCGGCGAACCGTTGAGCGACGCCATGCGTCCCCGGTTCGAGGCGGCCCAACGCGTCTACCGCAGGTCGCTGCTGCCGATGTTGCGCGCCCAGCACGGCTTGAACGAGGGCGACGAGCCCACCCCGGCGTTCGTCAACGACGGCCGCATCCTCACGACGCTGCTGCTCGCCGCGCTGGTGCCGAACTCCGAACCGTTCCGAGACCTGACCGCCCGCAAGCTCGTCGCGCTCAACCACGGCCTGATCTCGAGCCCGGTGCCGGGCATGGAGGTCGCCGCGGTGGTCACCAAGCTGCGCGGCTGGGCGGCGAGCACCGGTGAGATCCAGGTCGGCGACGACCCGTACGACCCGACGGTGCACCTGGCGCTCAGCGAGGTCGACACCCGTTCGATCCTCGACTCGGTGACCGCGGTCGACAACCCCGGACGTCGCCGCGGCCTCGTCCGCCAGATCCTCGCCGAGGAGCTCGGCGTCGCCACCGACGAGCTGCTGCAGTCCACCACGCTCGAATGGCGCGGCGTGACCCGCACCGTCGAGCTGGTGTTCGGCAACATCCGAGACGCCGACTCGCTCAGCGACTCGGCGTTCTCCGCCACCGGCAACTGGAAGGTCGTCATCGACTTCCCGTTCGACGAAGAGGGCCACACCCCCCTCGAGGACCTGGAGCGGGTCCAAGCG
>JAFDWA010000424.1 GCA_018268735.1 Actinomycetota bacterium
GTCGAGGAGTTGGATCCGATCCTCGCCGCAGCTCTCGACCCGACCCGCCGGCCCAGTCACACCCACACTCCCGAGTGCCTGCACGACCAGCAGCACTGCCCGGCGAGACGCCCCGGTGTCGGTGGCCTGATCGGAGTTCCCGTCACCGGTGCCGGTGCCGGTGGCCGTCAGGTGTGGTTCACACCGTCGCAGTGGGAGCTGATGGTCTGCAACGCCGACATCTCCGAGACCCTGTTGGACCGCTTGGGGATGCCGATCGCTGTCAGGGAACGGGTCCGGTTCCCGAACCGGGCGATGCGACGAGCACTCGATGCCCGCGACGGTGGATGTGTGTTCCCCGGATGTGACGCACCGGCTGGTTGGTGCGACGCACACCACGTCTCCGAATACGCCCACGACGGCCAGACCGTCACCTCGAACCTCGTCCTGTTGTGCCGCCACCACCACGGGATCGTGCACCGCTCCGGTTGGTCGATGCGGCTGACCACGCCCGATGAGATGACACGTATCGGTGACGGCCTGTTCACCATCACCACCGCCGACGGCTTGCACCTGCACACCGAACACCGGCGACGACAACCCGCACCCGCCTGATGAGCGCGGGACCCCACCGGGACCAGGCCACCCCAACCCGAACCCCGCCACCCACCCGCGCCCACGCGCGGGTACACCCGCGTGCGGGGGTCAGGGATCCCGCGTCCCCCGGTGCCGTCCAAGAGCGAGTCCCTCGGATGCCGATGTGGCGCCATGGCCCGTGCACATCCGATTGCTCCGAGACTCTGCGCAGCGTCGGGGCTCGTCCTCGCCGGCCTGCTCGTCGCGTGCGCCGCTCCCAGTCGTCCCAGCTCCGGACCGACCATCCCGACCTCGACCACTCCCACGTCCGGTGCGACGCGGCCGTCGAGCTCGACGCTCGGACCGTACCCCATCCCTGCCGACGCGCCGGTCGAGGCCGGCTCGGGCGCGGTTCGGGACCTGCGCTCCAACGCGCTTCGACCGCCAGGGTGGACCTCTGCGGACGCGGCCGGCCTTCCGATCCTTCCCGGCCTCGTCCGCTACGAGGAGGTCGCAGCCGGCCGCATCGACCACGCCGTCCGCTTCACGGCGCCCGTCACCCAGCGCTCGTACGTGTGGCCGGCAGGCACCGTTGATGATGTCCACGGACTCGGGCCGGACCCGCTGAGTCGCCGCGCGACAGTGGTGACGTGCGGGTCCTGTTCGTCCACCACGACGCGAACTCGGGTGACGGTCACGTCGGCCGCGCGTTCGCCGCGCTCGGCGCGGAGATCACCGTCCACCAGGTGTGCGCGGACCCCGGCAGCCCGACGGGTTCCACGACCTTCCCCGACCCGAACCACTACGACCAGGTCGTGCTGTTCGGATCCCGATGGTCGGTCGACGACCCGCAGGTCGCCCACTGGGTCGAGGCCGAGATCGAGTTCCTCCGCGCCGCCGACCGCGCCGGGGTCCCGGTGCTCGGACTCTGCTTCGGCGGCCAGATCCTGGCCGTCGCGCTCGGCGGGTCCGTCGGGCGGACCGAGCATCCCGAGATCGGATGGCTGCCCATCGAGGTGAACGCGGCCGGGAGCGACGCCGGCGTCGAAGCCGGACCGTGGCTCCAGTGGCACTTCGACGCCTTCACCGTCCCGCCCGGCGCCACCGAGCTCGCCCGGAGCCCCGCGGGCGCACAGGTGTTCCGGTCCGGGCCGCACCTCGGTCTGCAGTTCCACCCCGAAGCGGACCGCGACGTGCTCCAGGGCTGGATGGTCGACGACCTCGACCAACTCGTCGGTGCCGGCCTCGATGCCGAGGCTCTGTTGGCCGAGGCCGATCGCTTCCATGACGCAGCGGCCCACCGTGCTCGTCGCCTGGTCGCCCGGCTCCTTGCCTCGGCAACGCCCGACCTCGGCGGCGAGGATCGATGTGGGACCGCTGCCGACGACGGTTGACGCCGCGGACCGGTCCCACTTGCTCACCTGCGCTGTTCGGTCGCGCCGAACTTCCACGAGGTGGGAGATCACATCCAGTTCGTGGAAGCGACAGCGACTCCGAGCCTGTTGCCGATCCTGCGATCCCGCCAGCAGGCGGAGTTGCTTGCCGACATCCTCGACG
>JAFDWA010000425.1 GCA_018268735.1 Actinomycetota bacterium
TCCCGCGTCGTTCACCGGCAACGGGGCGACGGTGCTCGGCCTCTCCGAGCACGGTCCGGCGAGCGGCAAGATCCGTGTCGGCGACGTCATCACCTCGGTCGACGGCCATGCGATCGCGCTCCCGGCCGACATCCAGGTCGCTCTGCGGGGAAAGGCTCCCGGAGATGTCGTCCCGGTGGTGCTCAGCCGATCCGTCGACGGTCGGACCGAGACCGTCGACGTCACCATCACCCTGGGATCGGCCCCGGTGGCCGACGACTCCGGAGCGACGACCACGACGACCGCTCCCAGCAACCCCGCCGCTCCGCCGTCCGCTGGCACACCGGAACCTCCGGCAGCGGTCCGGCCGATCCTCGGCGTGTCGGTGGAGCCGGACCAGCCGAGGGTCGATTCGCCGGTTCACGTGGCGATCGACTCGGGCGACGTCACCGGACCGTCGGCGGGCCTGGCCTGGGCCCTCGCAGTGGTCGATCGCCTCACCCCGGAGTCCCTGACCGGAGGGAAGGACGTCGCTGTGACCGGTGAGATCCTGCCCGACGGGTCGGTCGGGCCGATCGGCGGCATCGCACAGAAGGTGGCTGCGGTGAAGCGCGCCGGGGTGACGACCTTCCTCTACCCGGCTTCCACCGACCCTGCCGACGTCCGGCAGATGAAGGCTGTCGCCGGCAAGGACGTCCGTGTGATCCCGGTCGCGACGCTGGCCGAGGCGGTCGAGGCCCTGCACCGCGGCCCGCTCACCAAGGGTGGATGAACCGCTCGGTCCCGTCCGCCATCAGCCCACGGGGGACCCATAGCATTCGGACATGACCGAGCGCTCCGCCGACCCCGTGCCAGCCCCTCCGGAACTCGATCCCGGAACGCTTGCCTCGGCGTCGTTCTCCAGGGCTCGCAAGGGGTTCGAACCGGCGGAGGTCCGTGCGATGCTCGGTCGCGCGTCGGACGCGCTCCGGGCCTGGCACGAGCGGGACGAGCGGCTCACGGCCCGGTTGGCCGATCTGGAACGGCAGCTCGACGCAGCCCAGCAGCTCGACGAAGGACGGATCACGACGGTCCTGGGCGAGGAGACGGCCCGCATCGTCGCCGCGGCGCGTGAGGCGGCGACCGAGATCCGCTCGAAGGCCGAGCGCGACGCCCGGCAGCTCGTCGAGGAGAGCACCGCGACCGCGACCGCGGAGGCCGAGGCGATGACCGGTGCCGCCGCGGCGCTGCGTGACGAGGCCCTGCGGCTCCGGGAGGAGGCTGCCAGCGCGGCGACCTCGATCCGCACCGAGGCCCAGGAGCACGCAGACCGGGTCAGGGCCGATGCGTCCGCCGAGCACGACCGGTTGCTCGACGCGGCGCGATCTGTCCTCGACGAGCGCAGCGCGGAGGCGGAGTCGGTGGCCGCCGGCATCCGCGAGGCGGCGCAGATCGAGCTCGATGCAGCACGTGTCGATGCTGCCCACCTGCGCGACGAGGCCCGTGATGCCGCCGCGGCTGAGGTGGAGCGGTCGCGATCGGAAGGCCGTGGGATGGTCGAGGAGGCTCGCCAGCTGCGCCGTCAGATGCTGCAGGACCTCGCCGAGCGGCGTCGCACTGCCCGTCGACAGATCGAGGCGGCGCGAGCAGGACGTGATCGGATCGTCGAATCCCTCGGAGCGGCGGGCGATCGGGTGACGCAGGTGGTCGCAGAGCTCGCGGCTGCCGACGAGCAGGCGCAGCGCGCCGCCGACACCGCTGCGGCAGCGGTGGGCGACGACCTCGACGTCGTGGTCGCCGAGCTCGAGACGGGGCTCACCCTCGGCGGGCTGGGGTTGCTCGAGGAGACGGTCGACGAGATCGATCAGGAGATCGCTGACGAGGGATCAGCCGTCGCGTTCGCAGAGACCGAACTGGTGGTGTTCGAGGCCGTCGAGGTCGAGGTTGTCGAGGTCGAGGCCGTCGAGGTCGAGCCGACGCCGGGTGCCACGGTGCACGACCTCTTCGAGCGCATCCGGGCGGAGCGGGAGCGCTCTGCTGACGAGGAGGGCCCCGCTGACGAGGAGGGCCCCGTTGACGAGGAGGGCCCCGGTGGCGACGACCAGGTCGAGGACGTGGACGACGGCCTCGACGACGTGGACGGGCCAGGTG
>JAFDWA010000426.1 GCA_018268735.1 Actinomycetota bacterium
ACCGGCTCGAGGTCTTCCACCAGCTCGTCGCCGAGTTGGAGTCGCTCGAGGCCGACCTCGAGGTCCGCGGACGGGAAGCCGAGCGTCAGCTCAACCAGACCTCACGTCACCGAGCACGTCGCCGCGACGACGACTGAGGCCACGGATCACGTGGCCCTGCGAGCAGCGAGGACGTCGAACGTCGACGTCAGACGTGCCGAGGCGGGGAGTGAGGGGTGAGCGCGTGTTCCACCTCGTGCGCGGCGCCTGCCACCGCTGCACCGTGGCGACGGCCCGGCGAGCGTCCGATCCGATCGATCGGACCCGACACGCTGATCGCCGCGACCACCTCTCCCGCCCTGCTCACCGGAGCGGACACCGAGGCGACGCCCGGCTCCCGCTCCTCCACCGTCTGCACCCATCCACGAGTGCCGACCTCTCCGCCCAGGACCCGCCCGGCGGAGCCGCGGTCCATGGGCAGCGATGCGCCGACCGGAACGATCGTGCGCAGGCCGTGAGGGGACTCCAGCGCAGCGACGCACACCCGCTGCGATCCGTCACGGACGTAGAGCTGCACCGACTCGCCCGTGTCGTTCCGCAGCCGGTCCATCGCCGCAGCGGCGGCCTCCGCGAGAGGGAACTGCTGCGCCGCGGTCCGACCCAGCGCGACGAGGTGCAGCCCGAGGGTGAAGCGCCCGTCGGCGCCGCGACGGAGCAGGCCGTGAGCCTCGAGCGCCACCGCCAGCCGATGCGCGGTCGCACGCGAGATCCCCGTCCGCTCGGACAGATCGGCCAGGCCGCACGGGCTCTCCGCGACCGCCGACAGCAGCGCGCACGACTTGTCGAGGACGCCGACGCCGCTTACGATGTGTTCCATCAGTCGAGAACTGTATCTCATCATGTGAGATGACAGAGATCGCTCGGGATCCTGGAGGGTGAGGCTGCGATGGGCGCTTCGATGAGCACGGAGTCAGGCGGGCGTCCGAGGACGCTCGCCGAGAAGGTGTGGGACCGCCACGTCGTGCGCTCCGCTGCCGGCGAGCCCGACATCCTCTACATCGACCTCCACCTCATCCACGAGGTGACCTCCCCTCAGGCATTCGACGGCCTGCGGATGACCGGCCGGACGGTGCGCCGCCCCGACCTCACCGTCGCGACCGAGGACCACAACGTCCCGACCGCCGACATCGACCGCCCGATCGCGGATCCGGTCTCCCGCAAGCAGGTCGACACGCTGCGGGCGAACACCGCCGAGTTCGGGATCGTGAACCACCCGATGGGCTCCGCCGGCCAGGGCATCGTCCACGTCATGGGCCCCGAGCAGGGCCTGACCCTGCCCGGCATGACGATCGTCTGCGGTGACAGCCACACCGCCACCCACGGTGCGTTCGGGGCGCTCGCGTTCGGGATCGGCACCTCCGAGGTCGAACACGTCCTCGCCACCCAGACGCTGCCGCAGTCCCGCCCGAAGATGCTCTCGGTCACCGTCGACGGCGACCTGCGCCCGGGCGTGTCCGCCAAGGACGTCATCCTCGCCATCCTCGGCGTGCTCGGCACCTCCGGCGGCATCGGCCACATCGCGGAGTACCGGGGATCTGCGATCCGGTCGCTGTCGATGGAGGGGCGGATGACGGTCTGCAACATGTCGATCGAGGCCGGCGCCAAGGCGGGGCTCATCGCCCCCGACGAGACCACGTTCGAGTACCTGAAGGGCCGCCCCCATGCCCCGTCGGGCGACGCGTGGGACGCGGCCGTGGCCGACTGGTCGACGCTCGTGACCGACGAGGGTGCCACCTTCGACACCGAGGTGCTCCTCGATGCGGCGGACATCGAACCGTACGTCTCCTGGGGCACCAACCCCGGCCAGGTCATCCCGCTGTCGCAGCGGATCCCGTCCCCGGCGGACTTCGACGACCCGGTCCTGCGCTCGGCAGCGGAGCGCGCACTCGAGTACATGGGACTCGAAGCCGGCACCGCGATGCGCGACGTCGCGGTCGACACGATCTTCATCGGCTCCTGCACGAACTCACGCATCGAGGACCTCCGTGCTGCCGCCGCGGTCGCCCGCGGCCGACACGTCGCCGACGGGCTGCGGACCTTCGTCGTGCCGGGCTCCCGAGCGGTCA
>JAFDWA010000427.1 GCA_018268735.1 Actinomycetota bacterium
GGTGCCGTTGTGGGCGACGGTGGCCGACGGGGGGACGGCGATCCACGACGCGGACCTCGCCGGCGCCGGGTTGCTCCTCGTCGGGAGCGAGGCGCACGGTCTCCCGGACGGCCTCCTGCGGGCTGCGCACGCGCACGTGTCGGTCCCGATGGAGGGGGCGGCCGAGTCCCTCAACGCAGCGGTGGCCGGTGCCGTCGTCGCGTTCGAGTGCGCACGGCAGCGCCGATCGGGCTCGTCGACCGGGCCGGGGGGTGCTGCTGGGGAACCGAGTCGTGGCGCCCCGGTCGGCGTGCGCCATGATGTCTCCCTGTCCGCCACCCCCGGCGCAGCGGTGGAGGCCCCGACGCGGCAGGTGCAGGAACGGTGACCGAGGAGTGTGCGACGTGAGCGCTGATGACCCGACGCAGGAGGTGAGCTCGCTCGTCGCGGCGGGGATCGAACGCATCGCCGGGTCCGCCACGTCCGAGGAGGTCCGTGCGATCCATGCCGAGCTGCTCGGCAAGCGCTCCCGCCTCGCCGAGTTGAAGGCGGGGATGCGGGACATGGATCCGCAGGATCGCAAGGACCTCGGCGCCGAGCTGAACCGGACACGGATCGAGCTCGAGCGGGCGGTCGACGCGCGGATCGCGGAGCTGGCCTCCGAGGAGCGCCGGGTGCTGCTCGCTGCGGAGCGCCTCGACCTGACCGAGTTCCAGGGCCACGTCGATCCGGGTCACGTCCACCTCGTCACCCAGACATGGGAACGGCTCGAGGACGTGTTCGTCGGCATGGGCTTCACGGTCGCGACCGGTCCCGAGGTGGAGACCGACTGGTTCAACTTCGAGGCGTTGAACCTGCCGCCGTCGCATCCCGCACGCTCGCTGTGGGACACGCTGTACCTCGACACCTCGGATCTCCCCGGTGTCGGCGATCAGCAGCTGCTGCTGCGGACGCACACGTCGCCGGTCCAGGTGCGGACGATGCTGCGATCGGTCAGGGAGGGCGACGGCCCACCGATCTACGTGGTGTGCCCGGGTCGGACCTACCGCCAGGACACCGCGGACGCCACACACCTCCCGGTGTTCCACCAGATCGAGATGCTCGTCGTCGACCGCGGCATCACGATGGGCGACCTGGCGGGGACCATCGAGACCTTCACCAAGGCGTACTTCGGTGCGGAGCTGACGTCGCGGCTGCGGCCCTCGTACTTCCCGTTCACCGAGCCGTCGGCCGAGGTCGACATCTCCCAACCCGACGGCTCGTGGCTCGAGGTCGGCGGCTGCGGCATGGTGCACCCGAACGTCCTCGCAGCGTGCGGGCTCGATCCCGAGGAGTGGTCGGGCTTCGCGTTCGGCTTCGGGATCGAACGGCTCGCGAAGATCCGTCACGGTCTCGGCGACATCCGCGACCTGATCACCAACGACATGCGATTCCTGGAGCAGTTCTGATATGCGGGTGACGCTCAACTGGTTGCGGGAGCTCGCCCCGGTCGAGGGCAGTCCGCTCGACATCGCAGAGCAGCTCACCGACCTCGGCCTCGAGGTCGGTGAGGTCGTGCCGATCGGTGGTGCCGACGAGCGGATCGTGGTGGCCCGGGTCCTCGAGGTCCGGGCGCACCCGGACGCCGATCGCGTCCGGCTCGTCGACGTCGACGCCGGGGACGGTCGCCCGCTGCAGATCGTCTGCGGTGCGTCGAACATGGTCGCCGGAGACCTCGTCCCGCTGGCGACGGTGGGCACCGTCATGCCCGGCGGCATGGAGATCGCCGCTCGGAAGATGCGCGGCCAGATGAGCAACGGGATGCTGTGCTCGGCGCGGGAGCTCGGTCTGGGCGATGACCACTCGGGCATCCTCGTGCTCGGTGCAGCAGGCGAGCGGGAACCGACGCCTGGAACCACCCTCGCGGAGGCGCTCGACCTCCGTCCCGACGTCGTGTTCGACCTCGACGTCAACCCGAACCGTCCCGACGCCCTCTGCGTCGCCGGGATCGCGCGGGATCTCGCAGCGAGGCAGGGGGTTGCCTTCGCCCTGCCGACGCCGGTGCCGTCGGAGTCCGGGGCCCCCCTCGGCGGCGAGGTGTCGGTCGTGATCCACGATCCGCTCCTGTGCGGTC
>JAFDWA010000428.1 GCA_018268735.1 Actinomycetota bacterium
GGTCAGCCGATCATCGTGCTCGCCGAGCCGGGCCGGGAGGACGAGGCCAGGATCCGCCTGGCACGCATCGGCTTCGATGACGTGGTCGGCACCGTGGCGGATGTCGACGCCGTGCTCGCCAGCCACCTGGGGCTCGTCGGGATCGCCGAGCGACTCGCACCCGAACAGGCGATCGAGCTGCTGCGATCCCACGATGACGTGCAGGTCGTCGACGTCCGCAACCCGGGGGAGACCGTCGCCGGAATGCTGCCCGACGCTGTCAACGTGCCCCTCGCCTCGCTCCTCGATCGGCTCGACGACCTGGACCCGACACGACGCACGGTCGTGTACTGCGCCGGCGGGTACCGGTCGTCGGTCGCGGCGTCGCTGCTGCGCTCGAAGGGCTTCGCCGACGTCGCCGACATCCTCGGCGGCTACGACGCGGTGGCGGCCTCGGCCACGGTGTGATCCGGACGGTCACCCTCCACGGACGCGATCCCCGTTGCTCGGTCCTACACCTCCGACGTTCGGGCACCCACCGCTCGTCGGTTCAGCGAGAAGTCCCGTTGGACCCGGGCTCGGCCATGCCCGCGTCGAAGTAATGAGGTTGACCCGGTCTCACGGACGCCAACCTTGAGGGCGTGAGCCCGGAATGGCATATCCCTCGCTCGCTTGCTCCGCCGTCGTCACGATGAATCCGGTCGGAGTTCGACGCACCTTCAGCTCTCGTCGGCAACCGGCGCGCTCTCCAAGATCAGACGCGGCGCCTTGCGCTCCTCGACCATCTCGATGTACCCGACGTTCGCGTCCGTCTCCATGGCGGCCTCATAGAGTCCAACCGACATCACCGATGTCCCTGCGGTGATGTCGACGAGCACATCTGCCGGGTCACCGAGACTGTCGATCGCTGCCTTCGTTTTCTTCAAGATCGTGGTCGGTTCAAGGTGACCAGCCTCGAGCAGTCGAACCGTGCTGACGATCGTGACCCGCTTCTCGGCCAACACCTTCTCCACGATTTCGACGCCCTTGCTCTCCTGGACCGCATGCGAGATCACCAGCGCTACTTTCGTCGGCTTCCACGAGTCCGCGATTCGTATCACCAGGTCCCGATAGCGCTCCTCTCCACCGGGATTGAGCCGACTTGGAGCGAAGACGAGTCCGCTGAACGACCTGTCAACCTCGGTTCCGTCCGCGAGTGCGGATCGATGCCGAGCAGCGTGGTGCTTCTTCGCCTTCCACACTGCAAACCACAGGGCACATCCGGCAAGCGCCACGCACACCGTCACCCAGAACGCCACGACCGGGGCTCCTTGGATATCACCGAAGAAGAGTCCGATGAGGACGAGCACCGACGGCACGACCACGATCTGGAACGACTGGCTACCGGAGAACTCCTTCAGCGCCGTCCAATACTGCTTGCGTTCGCTCATAGGTGCTCAGCCAGAGCGACAACGGTGGCTCGTGGATTCAGCATGCGATACGCGATCACGTGACCCGACCGATCATTCGGGCTACAACCAACGGCACGTAGCGCGGACATGGATTCACGAGTGACACTCGCTCGACAATTGAACCCTCCTCCTGCGCCCCATCTTGCGACAGGACCCACCTCATCTCGCGGATGCTCTACCGGATCAGCAGCGAGGCATCGTCGGATCCGTCCGGCGTTCACGCCATGTCGACCGCGCGTTCGCCCTCCTTCGGGACCGTGACGGCGAGCTTGACACGGCGAGCGGCAACCACTGTGTAGGCAACCGGGTCAGACGCTTCGATCCCGATGCGTCGGCCGCCTCGGGTTGATCTCTGCGCGATCCACCCGGTTCCAATGCACACCGGTCCGCAGTCGAATGATCTCGATGCACGCGCCCGAGTGGTCTCGACTCCCCTCCGGATCACTCGCCCGAGCAGCGAACAGGACACCGACAGGAGAACAGGACTGACATGGGATCCGCAAGTGACAGGTCACGGGCCAACAAGGCGGGACGCGCCACGATCGTGGTCGCCTTGGTAATCGCCGCGGGAGTCATCGGATGGACGATCGCCGACTCGCCTCGGGATCCCACCGAACGGGCCACCGCGACGACCACGCGCAGCCACAGCGGCCAGGAGCC
>JAFDWA010000429.1 GCA_018268735.1 Actinomycetota bacterium
AGATCGTCGTCGCTCCGATCGGTCGTGGCTGCATCCTCCCGGGCATCCGCGTGGCCCTGCTCGCCGAGGCCGACGTCACCGGGCGACGGCGCACCCACCGGGCACCGAGGGCCCCGCGACGTGACGCGCAGCGCTTCTTCGAGGACCTCGAGGTCGGTGACTACGTGGTGCACCAGCACCACGGCGTCGCCCGCTTCGCCGGGATGGTCGAACGCACGATGGGCGGCGCTGCTCGCGACTACCTGCTGCTCGAGTACCGCGGCGACGATCGGCTCTACGTGCCGTCGGAGCAGATCGACTCGATCCGCCTCTACTCCGGTGGCGAGACCCCGAGGCTCAACCGGATGGGCGGCGCGGACTTCGCCCGCACGAAGGCGAAGGTCCGCTCGGCGGTCGCCGAGATCGCCCAGGAGCTCGTCGTGCTGTACCAGAAGCGCCGCGCCGCGGTCGGCCACGCCTTCGCCGAGGACACCCCGTGGCAGCACGAGCTTGAAGCAGCGTTCCCGTTCCAGGAGACGCCGGACCAGCTCAAGGCGATCGTCGACGTCAAGGAGGACATGGAGTCGACGGTGCCGATGGACCGCCTCGTGTGCGGCGATGTCGGCTTCGGCAAGACCGAGGTCGCGGTGCGCGCCGTGTTCAAGGCGGTGCAGGACGGCGTCCAGGCTGCGGTGCTGGTGCCGACGACGCTGCTCGCCCAGCAGCACCTCCAGACGTTCTCTGATCGCTTCGCCGGCTATCCCGTGCGGGTCGAGGTGCTGTCGCGGTTCCTCACGAGCGCGCAGGCCCGCGAGGTTGCCGAAGGGCTCGCATCGGGTTCGATCGACGTCGTGATCGGCACCCACCGACTGCTGTCGGGTGACATCACGTTCAAGAACCTCGGTCTGCTCGTCGTGGACGAGGAGCAGCGCTTCGGGGTGAGCCACAAGGAGGCGATCAAGCACCTGAAGGCGGACGTCGACGTGCTGACCCTGTCAGCGACGCCGATCCCACGGACGTTGGAGATGAGCCTGACGGGGATCCGCGACCTGTCGCTGCTCAACACGCCGCCGGCAGCGCGCCAGCCGATCCTCACCTACGTCGGCGAGTACGACGAGCGAGCCGTCGGTGAGGCGATCCGCCGCGAGCTGCTCCGCGAAGGCCAGGTCTTCTACGTGCACAACCGCGTGCGCGACATCGAGGAGCACGCGGCCCGCATCCGCGACCTCGTCCCCGAGGCGCGGGTCGCGGTCGCGCACGGCCAGATGGACGAGGGGACGCTCGAGCGGGTGGTCCTCGACTTCTGGGAGGGTGCCTTCGACGTGCTGGTGTGCACGACGATCATCGAGTCCGGCATCGACATGCCGACGGTCAACACCCTCGTCGTCGAACGTGCCGACCTGCTGGGACTCGGTCAGCTCCACCAGATCCGAGGCCGTGTCGGCCGCTCCGGTCAGCGCGCCTACGCCTACCTGTTCTTCCCGCAGGACCGCCAGCTGTCCGAGGAGGCCTACGAGCGGCTCAAGACGATCGGCGAGACCACCGAGCTCGGATCGGGGTTCCGGATCGCGATGCGCGACCTCGAGATCCGGGGTGCCGGCAACCTGCTGGGCACCGGCCAGACGGGTCACGTCGCGGCGGTCGGCTACGACCTGTACGTGCAGATGGTCAACGAGGCGATCGCCCAGCTCAACGGCGAGCCCGTCCCGGAGCCGACGGAGATCACCCTCGAGCTGCCGCTCCCGGCGCACCTGCCCGCCGACTACGTCGAGCGCGACGACCTGCGCCTCGACGCCTATCGACGGCTTGCCGGCGTGCAGAGCGGAGCCGACGTGGACGACATCGCGGAGGAGTGGGCGGACCGGTTCGGCCCCGTGCCGGAGGTGGCGCAGAACCTGCTCGCGATCGCGCGTCTCCGCGCCGAGTGCGTCCGGACCTCCGTCGAGGAGATCGCCGTGAGCAAGGGATCCGCGCTGTCCGGGCCGGGGTGGGTCGCGCGCATCGCACCGATCCGCCTGGCGCAGTCCAAGCAGATGCGCCTCGCCCGCCTCTACAAGGGGGCGGTGTACAAGGAGGAGCAGTCGCAGCTGCAGCTGCCGGTCAAGGTGG
>JAFDWA010000042.1 GCA_018268735.1 Actinomycetota bacterium
GACGCAGGTGCAGGGGACCATCAACGGCTACGGCGAGCGGACCGGCAACGCCAACCTGATGACGGTCATCCCCGACCTCACCCTCAAGCTCGGCGTGGCGACCCTTCCGGAGGGTCGCCTGGAACGGCTCACCGCGGTGTCGCGCCACGTCGCGGAGCTCGTCAACCTGCCGCCGCACCCGGCGGACCCCTACGTCGGGTCCTCGGCGTTCGCCCACAAGGGGGGACTGCACACCTCGGCGCTCGGCAAGGTCGGCGGTGCCTCCTACGAGCACATCGACCCGACGATCGTCGGCAACCGGACCCGGGTGCTCGTGTCGGACCTCGGCGGCCGGGCCGGCATGACGATGAAGGCGGCGGAGCTCGGCGTGGCGCTCGACGCTCCCGCGGCCGCCGCGTTGTCCGAGCGGCTCAAGGTGCTCGAGTCGGAGGGCTTCGTGTTCGAGGCGGCCGACGCGTCGCTCGAGCTGCTGATGCGACGCGCGACCGGTTGGGAGCAGGACTTCTTCCGCGTCGAGGCGTACCGCGTCTCCAGCTACCACCGTGAGGTCGACGCTGCAGCCGAGGCCCCGGCGGTCGACCTCTCGACCGAGGCCACGGTGAAGCTCTGGGTCCGCGACGACCGCCTCGCCGCGGTCGGCGAGGGCAACGGCCCGGTGAACGCTCTCGACGCAGCGCTGCGGAACGCGCTCAACGGCCGACACCCAGCACTGGAGCGGATCCACCTCACCGACTTCAGGGTGCGGGTGCTGGACGGATCGACGACCCCCGGCCTGACCGACACGGGCTCGGTGGTGAGGGTGCTGATCGACTTCACCGACGGCGACCGGACGTGGACCACGACAGGGGTGTCGCCGAACATCATCGAGGCCTCCTGGCAGGGACTCACCGACGGCATCGTGTTCGGCCTGCTGCACGCAGGCTGACTACCGTTGGCCGACGATGGCTGCGCCCAAGTACGTCCCCACCTCGCCGACCGGCATCGTCCGGTCCTACCACTCGTCGCCGAGGCGCCCGACACCGTGGATGGCAGGGCGTCCCGGTGAGCTCTCCGGGCGTCAGCCGCTGGGTGAGCAGCTCGGCGACCCGGGTCCCGACCCCGGCTACGCGCTCAAGCTCGCGGCATCGTTCCGCGGGCAGCTCACGCTGCATCCCGACGAGTCCGAGGCCGATGCGCTGTCGGGTGCCACCGCGATCGCGATGAAGCGGGCAGGTCTACGGGGGCGTGCGCCGGTCATCCACGACGTGCGCGTCGGTCTCGGCATCTGGGGCTTCCTCGACGACCGTCCGGCCGACGAGCTGGTGCAGCTGCGCACCGAGTGGTTCGAGGAGGTGCACCACCCGCACCACTACCCGCAGCGTCGCCGGATCGCGGATGCCGCTCCCGATGCGCTCCTGGTGCTGGCACACGAGGAGATCCTTCGTCGTCACGCCGAGGACTGGCGCGGCTGCCTCGACCTGTCGGTCTGAACCCGGATCAGACAGCGATGTCGATCGGCGTCCCCAACGGGATGAGCGACGCGATCTTCAGGATCTGCTCGTTCGGGATGCGGATGCAGCCGTTCGACACGTTCTGGCCCACGAGCTCCGGACGGTTCGTGCCGTGCAGCGCGATCACCGGGGCGCCGTTGTCGAACTCGTCGATCTGCTCGCTGTAGGCGTTGGTCGGGAGGATCATCGGGCCGTAGGCGCCCTGCGGGTTGGACTGCGGGAGCTTGTTGGTGATGAAGAAGCGGCCGGTCGGCGTGTGGGTCTCGGGCTTGCCGATGACCACCGGCGTGCTGAGCACGGCAGTGGACCCCTGGTAGAGGGTGAGCGTCCGGGTGCCGAGTCGCAGGTCGAGGTGGTAGTCCGTGTTCGACATCGTCACGTCGTCCACCGTGACGTAGCCGGGGGTGCCGTTGGGTCGGACCGGGATCTCGACCTTCAACCAGTCGCCGTGGCGCTCGGTGACGAGCATCACGAACGGATCGCCCTGAGGTGTCGGGTTGTTGAAGCTCCACCCGGTGGCTGCCACGTAGCGGCCCTGGATCGGGTAGTCGGATCGGGGGAGGGCTGATCGCGGCGGCATCGTGGACTGGCTGCTCGGCGGCGGGGGGTTCTCCCACTCCTCGACGGGCTTCATCGTGTCCCAGCCGGCGGGCGGATCCGCGTGCACGACGATGGTGGGCTGCTTCGCCGTGGCGATCCACGCCTGGGTCGCCGGCCACGGCGCCAGCGAGGTGGTGGTGCTCTTCGGTGCTGTGGTGGTCGTCGTCGCGAAGTCGCCGCGAGGCCACGCTGCAGCGCCGACCACGACGATGACTGCGGCGGCCAACGTCGCTGCCATCGCCACCGTGCGACGTCGGGTGGGCCTGGTGCCTGCACGCCGCCGGGTGAGGCGGGGATCGGTCGACGTCTCGTCGGCCGCGTCGGGTCGGTCCTCGTCCATAGGTCGCCCATCGTAGGGAGGCGGCCGGCCGATCAGACGGCAGCCGGTAGCGTGCACAGGCGTGACGAGCCCCCTGCGACCCGTCGACGGGCCGGTACGAGTCCGCTTCGCTCCGGCCCCCACCGGCTACCTGCACCTCGGCAGTGCACGGGCAGCGCTGTTCAACTGGCTGACTGCCCGCCACCTCGGTGGGAGCTTCCTCCTCCGCATCGAGGACACCGATCTGGAGCGATCCCAGCAGGAGCTCGTGGACGTGGTCTTCGAAGCGCTCGAGTGGATGGGACTCGACTGGGACGAGGCGCCGGTGCTGCAGTCGACTCGTGGCGACGCCCATCGCGCCGCGGTGCACCAGCTCGTCGCCGATGGTCGTGCCTACTGGTCGGACCCGGTCCCGGAGTCCGAACGCGAGCGCACCGGCGGCCGTCCGTACGACCCGGCGGACCGCGAGCGCGGGCTCGGCCCAGGAGAGGGCCGAGCCGTGCGGTTCCGCACCCCCGACGAGGGGGTGACGCGTTGGGAGGACCTGATCCGTGGTGAGATCAGCTTCGACAACGCGACCATCGAGGACTTCGTGCTGCTCCGCGCGGACGGGTCACCGACCTTCTTCGTCGCCAACGCGGTGGACGACCACGACATGGCCGTCACCCACGTGATCCGTGGCGAGGACCTCATCAACGTCACGCCGAAGCAGCTCCTGCTGCGTTCGGCGCTCGGCCAGACCGAGCCGATCGTGCTCGGCCACATGCCGCTGATCGTCAACGAGCAGCGCAAGAAGCTGTCGAAGCGCCGCGACGACGTGTCCCTGCTCGACTACCGCGACCGGGGGTTCCTCGCCGAGGCGATGGTGAACTACCTGGCGCTGCTCGGCTGGGGGTCGACCGACGGCTCCGAGATCTGGTTCGACCCGCTGCGGGAGCTGCCGCCGCTGTTCGACATCCGGGAGGTCAACGACTCGTCGGCGTTCTTCGACGCGAAGAAGCTCCTCTTCGTCAACGCAGAGCACCTGCGGGCGTTGGGTCCCGCTGCGTTCGCTGAGCGGACCCGTCCCTACATGGAGCGGCAGGTGTGGGCCGATCGCTTCCACGCCGGCCTGTTCGGTCGGATCGCGGCCGAGGTGCAGAAGCGCGTCGAGACCCTGGCGGAGGCTCCCGGGTGCGTGGAGTTCCTGTTCCTCGCCGATCCGGAGGTGGACGAGGCGTCGTGGGCCAAGGCGATGGTGCCCGATGCAGCGGAGTGGCTCGATGCCGTGATCGACGCAGCCACGGACTGGTCGTGGGAGTCCGCTGAGCTGCACGAGCGGACCTTCGAGCTCGCCGAGCGCCTCGGGGTGGGGCGCAAGCGCTTCCAGGCGCCGATCCGCGTCGCCCTCACCGGACGCCTCGTCGGATTGCCGCTGTTCGAGTCCATGGAGGTCCTCGGTCGCGAGGAGGTGCTTCGGCGGCTGCGCACGGCCCGGGAGCGTCTGGGTGGGGACGGCTGACAAGCGGCGCGGCAAGCGCCGGCAGCGTCGTCGCTGGGTGTGGCGCACCGGGGCGTTCGTGCTGCTCGCCCTGGTGCTCTACGTCGCGGTGACCTTCCTCCAGGTCGTCGCAGCGGCCCGTGCCGAGGACACCGACCGCTCGGATGCCATCGTCGTGCTCGGCGCCGCGCAGTACGACGGTCGACCGTCGCCGGTGCTGCGTGAGCGCCTCGACCACGCGCTGGCGCTGTACCGGTCCGGTGTGGCGTCGCGCATCGTGCTGACCGGCGGCAAGCGGGCGGGCGACCGCTTCACCGAGGCGTATTCGGGCTACCGATACCTCGCCGGGAAGGGGGTGCCGACCTCGGACCTGGTCGTGGTCACCGACGGGTCGAGCACCTGGGACTCGCTGCGTGCCGCGGAGCGGGTGCTGCGGCGGGCCGGCGCCGGCCGGGTGACGTTGGTGTCCAACGGCTACCACGCACTGCGGCTCCGGGGGATCGCCGGCGAGATCGGCCTCGACGCGGGAGTGTCGCCGACCGGTGGGTCGGCGACACTCCCGGAGCTGCTGCGCGAGACGGGCCTCGTCGCGATCGGCAGGGTCGTGGGCTACGGGCGGTTGCTCCGTGTGAGCGGCTGAGGTGGTGCTCCCTTCAGCGCCTGCGCAGCGACGCTCACCTGCCGAGCGCCACGAGCACCTGCACTGCGTGCGCCTCGGCGGCGGCGAGGTCTCTCCTGGTCGAGCGGAGGTCGGTGCGGGCAGCGACCATCGCCGCCCTCGTCGGAGCGAGGTCCTGCTGCGGCTGCAGACCCGGAACCGCAGCAACCGCCCCGCTGATGGTGGGCGGTTGCCCGAGCGTGGCGTCCGCCGCAGCGAGCGACTGGTCCATCGCTGCCAGTGCGGCCTGCGCCGCGGGGTTCTGGCCGACGATCGACGCCAGGTCGCCGGAGATCCGTCCCAGCTCCCCACGTGCGGATCCGAGGCGGTCCGCCGCCTCGATGGTGTGCGTCTGGGGCACCCGCAGTGCGTAGACCCGGTAGTCGAAGAAGATCGACTGCACGTCGGAGGTGAGCGCGGACCGGTCCGTGTAGCACGTGGTGGCGATCTTCTCTCCGAGGGAGCTGAGACCCGACGAGGCGCTCTGCAGCGCAGCGGTCTGGGCGGCGTTCAGCTGGTAGGGATCGCCGGCCCGACCGAGCGCCGCCTGGAGATCGGCGAGGGTGGCCTGGCGGCGGGCGACCTCGGCGGCCGCACGTGCCTTCGCTCCGTCAGCCGGGATGCAGCGGGCGGTCGGTGTCGTCGTTGCCGGCGACGCTCCTGCGACCGCAGGGAGTGCCACCGGCGCGACGCCCAGCCCGAGTCCGACGACCAGCGCCGCTGCGGTTCGGCCCAGTCGCTGACGACGCCTCGGAGGGCGTGCGTGGCTGCTGCGGCGCCCTGCCCTCGGCGCGGTGCTGGTGTCGGTGCTGGTGCTGGTGCTGGTGCTGGTGTCGGTGTCCATCATGGGTTGCCTTCCTGGTCGTGGTCGAGTGCGTCCTGTGCCTGTTGGGTCGCTGCATCGGCGGCGTCGAGCGTCGAGGAGACGGCGCTCAGCCGGTTGCGGATGCTGCTGGCCGAGGTGTCGGCGCCTGCAGCGCTCGGCGTCGATGCGCCGGTCGGAGCGGAGCCCTGCGTTGCGTCACCCGCGCTCGTCGCAGCTGTACTCGGTGCTGCTCGGGTCGGTGCCGCTGCGGCCGGTGCCGATGGATCGAGCGACTCCGTCGCAGTTGGGGACGCAGAGACGGTGCTCCCGGCACCGGAGGCGGTCGAGCCGCAGCCGGTGGCCAGCAGGATCACCGCTGCGACGATGCACGCCCACCGGAGCGGGTGAAGGGAGCGGATCGGGGATGGGGGACTCGTGGTCATGTGACAGAGCATCGACGGACCGGATTGGCGGGCGACGATGGAAGTGTCAGGAGATCGTGAGCCCGCGGGCGACCGCGAGGTGCTCGTCACCCACGCAGCGGGCGACGAGCCGACCGATCAGGACCAGAGCCGGCCCTGCAGGCCGGACGCCCGGAGGATCGGTCGCTCGATCGCCGAGCGGATGGCGGCCTCGCTGCCCAGGACGGTGACCCGAGACCGGGCACGGGTCACCGCGGTGTAGAGGAGCTCGCGCGTCATGATCGGCGATCCGACCCGGGCCAGCGCGACCACCGCGTGGTCGAACTCCGAACCCTGGCTCTTGTGGATCGTCATCGCCCACCAGCTCTCGAGCTGGTCGAGGCGGGCGAGCGGCACGACGCGGATGCCGGTCGCACCGTGGAACGCCACAGCGCGCGTGCCGTGGTGGTCCACGACGACACCCACGTCGCCGTTCGCGAGCTGGTTCACGTGGTCGTTCGCGGTCACGATCACGGGGCGGCCGACGGCCCAGCCGCGGTCGTGACCGAACTCGGGGAGCGCAGCGGACACACCGGCCTCGATGCGGCTGCTCCACTGGGAGAGACCCCATGGCCCGTTCCTGGTCGCAGTCAGGACCTTGAGCCGGCCCGCAGCGCGAAGCGCCTCCTCCGCATCGTCGGCACGGGCGCGGCGCACCACCTCCACAGCGGCCGACACCACCGTCGCGTCGAGTGCCATCGCGTCGAGTGCCATCGCGTCGAGTGCCGTCGCGTCGGGAGCGTCCGCGCTGCTCACCCAGGCGACGTCGTCGAGGTCGTCGTCGAGCAGCGACAGCGCCACGTCGGCGTCGCCGCGTCGGATGGCCTCGGCAAGTGCTGCGATGCCGGAATCTGCAGCGAAGCGTCGCGAGCGGGTGAGCACCGTGACCCGCTCGGCGAGGGGACCGGTGCCGCCCTCGGACGGGCCCACGACATCGGCCATCACCGTGCCGGCCTCGATGCTGGCGAGCTGGGCGGGATCGCCGACGAGCACCACGGTTGCATCGGAGCGGACCGCGGCCAAGAGGGACGCGAGGAGCGGCAACGACACCATCGACGTCTCGTCGACGACCACCAGGTCGTGGGGGAGCGGGTCGTGCGGGCCGTGGCGGTACCCCCGGCCCGGTCGGTGGCCGAGGAGGCGGTGCAGCGTCACAGCGGTGGTGCCACGGAGCTCGTCCGCGACGGTCGGATCGAGCATTCCGTCGGTCTCGGCGTCGAGGACCGCGGCATGCAGCGCCTCGGTCATGCGGGCAGCTGCCTTCCCGGTCGGGGCAGCCAGGGCGATCCGAGGTGAGCGGCCGGAGCGGGCAGCGATGGTGGCGGCAGCGGCGAGCAGGCGGGCGACGGTCCGCGTCTTGCCGGTCCCGGGGCCGCCGGCGATGACCGACACGCCGCCGCGCAGCGCGGTCCGTGCGGCCTGTCGCTGCAGGTCGGGGGAGGTGGTGTCGTCGTGGCCGAAGAGCGCGTCGAGCACGTCCTCCACGGCAGGATCCGAAGTGGAGTCGGCCTCGGCTCGCCGCGTCAGGTCCTCGGCGATGGCCAGCTCGGCGCGGTGGTAGCGATGGAGGTAGATCCTCTCGCCGTCGCGCACGAGAGGACGGAGCAGCCCGTCTGGCCGGTCCCCCGCAGCAGCGACCAGATCGCTCGCCCGGAGCGTCGCCGCCCAGCTCACCGGATCGGGCCATGGGAGCTCGACAGCGGTGGATCCGTCGTCGGGCTGCGACGGCCGCAGCAGGTCGTCGAGCCGGATGCAGACATGGCCGAGACGCGGTCCCCGCGCCGCCATGGCGAGTGCCAGGAGCACGTCGTCGTGCTCGTCGGGTCGGAGGCGGGCGAAGGCGGCGCTCAGCTGGACCTCCGCAGCGCTCAGCACGCCGGCATCCACGAACGGTCCGAGGACCCCCACCTCCGGTGGGACCGCGACCCGTCGGTGCTGTGGACTCCGTTGGCTCGTTGGACGCTGCAGGCTCATCGGGGGACCCCGGCGCCGTTCGCTGCTTCGATCCGGCCGTCGAGCAGGTCGCTGAGCTCGACCACGAGCGCCGGGGGGATCGCCCAGTGGAACACCCCGTCAGGGTGGCCGTCGTGCACCGGCGTGCCACTGCCGACCATCCCCCGGAGGAACAGGTACCCGGCGCCGCCGAGGTGCGTCGCGGGGTCGTAGCCGGGCAGCCGCCAGCGCAGGTAGCGGTGCAGCGCGACGCTGTAGAGCAGCGCCTGGAGCGGATAGTGGTGCTCGCTCATGGCCTGCGCCATGGCCGCCCGGCCGTACTCACCCGGATCGGGGAGCCGTCCACGCCGGTGGAGGCGGTTGGTCTTGTAGTCGACGACGACGAACCTGTGTCGGCCCGACCCTGCACCGATCCTGGCGACCAGGTCGATCGACCCGGTCAGGTGGCCGGCGAGCCGCACGTCGAAGCGACCTGCCGCGAGCGCGTTCGCCCACGGCAGCATCGGGTCATCTGCGCTCAGGTGCTGCACGACCAGCGCCCCGATCGTCCGGTCCGTCGCCGGTGCTCCGCTGCCCGCGAGTCGGATCTCGAAGGGCATCTCGTCGATCCGGTCGGATCGCTGCAGCGACCGCAGCGCGATCCCGCCGAACGCCGCGCCGAGCGGGGTGTGGATCGCGGCGGAGAGTCCCCCGTGCAGGAGGGCTCGACCGTCGCCGACCGTCGCCCCGTCGACGCGGTCGGGCCGCAGGTCGACGAACCGCCAGGCGATCTCCTCGGCGAGCACGACGTCGATCTCCTCGTCGAGGTCGATCGCAGCGAAGTCCAGCCGTTCGAGCACCGAGTGGACCAGCGTGCCGATCTCCGCCCCCGCCGGGAGCGCAGCGAACGGCGCGGCGCCCGCAGCGTCGACGGTGAGCGGCGCACGCTCGTCGCCATCGTGCTCGGGTGCGTCGCCGTGTCGGGGGAGATCGATGTGTCCCGGCACACGCTCGTCGGCATCGCCGGCGAGGCCCTGTCCGTCGTCGGTCGCTCCGGCGCGGCTCGTGACGGCGGTGAAGGACCATCGACATGCGCTGCGGTCGAGCGAGCGCTCGAGGGATGCGACCTCGAGCGGGGTGTCGGCTGCGGTCGCTTCGACGGAGGACCACAGATCGACGCTCCGACGTGGCCGGCCGTGCATCGTCGTGCTGATCGTGTCGCCACCTGCGTCGACGAGGGGCTGGAGCACATCCAGCGCGTCGGCGTCGGCCGGCAGGGTGACCTTCGGTTCGGTGAACGCGCGATGGTCGATGCGACCGTCGGTCCGCGCGAACAGCAGGCGCGCCGCAGCGGTTGCGTCGCTGCCCTGGGCCCGGGTCCACCACAGGATCGTCTGGTGACGGGCACGGGTCAGCGCCACGTACGCGAGGCGCAGGTTCTCGTACATGCGCTCGACACGTGCCCGTTCCGTGCGCTCGTTGGCCGTCGCCTTGTCCGGCCAGTCCTTGCCGCCGGTGACGTCGAAGGTCCGCCGACCGGTGTCCGGAGCGTGGTACAGCACCGTCCTGCCCGCTTCGCTCCAGAGGGTCGGACAGCACACGATCGGGAACTCGAGCCCCTTCGCGACCCAGATCGTCATGATCTGCACTGCCCGCTGGTCGGACTCCACCCGACGGGCAAGGACGTCCTCGTCGGCCTCGGTGCCGAC
>JAFDWA010000430.1 GCA_018268735.1 Actinomycetota bacterium
TGATGGACCTCGTCGAGCGGCTGGTCGTCGCAGCGGCCCGGGCCGCAGGTGGCACCCGGGTCCAGGTGGTCACCGAAGGTGACGACGGGCAGCGGACCCACGACATCGACCTGGCTCGGCCGTGGCCCAGGGTCACGATGGTCGACGTCGTCGCGGAGCACACCGGGATACGCATCGATCCGGCCGGCGACGTCACCGAGGCCCGGGCCGCCCTCGACCGACTCGGCATCCGATGGGAGGCGTCGTGGGGTCCCGGCCGCTGCCTCGTCGCCGCGTTCGAGGACCGAGTCGAACGGCACCTGGTCGAGCCGACGATCGTGATGGACCATCCGGTCGAGACGTCGCCGCTCGCGCGTCGGCACCGCAGCGATCCCGGCGTCACCGAGCGCTTCGAGGTCTTCGTCGGCGGACGTGAGCTCGCGAACGCCTACAGCGAGCTGAACGACCCGGTCGACCAGCGCGAGCGCATGGAGGCGGCGGCCGCGGCGGTCCGCCAGGCCGGGCTCACCCATGCGGATGCCGACGGCGAGGTGTCCGCCGTCGACGAGGAGTTCCTGCGCGCCCTCGAACGAGGGATGCCGCCGACCGGTGGCCTCGGCATCGGCGTCGACCGTCTGGTCATGCTGCTGACCGCCACGACGTCGATCCGAGACGTCATCCTCTTCCCGACGCTGCGACCGGAGCGTCGTGGCGAACTGCCCGGCGGCGCGGATCGACCGATCCTGCCGAGCACGCCCCTGCCCACCACGGTGCATCCGGGCGCGCCGGTCGCGGTCGTGCGCCTCTCGGGGCTCGTGCGGATCGTCGCCACGCTCACGACCGTGGTGGGCGTGCTCACGATGCTCAGCGCGCTGCCGGCGCTCGGCGTCCGCGTGGCGCCGATCGACGAGCTCATCTCACCGCTGACCCATGTGGTCGACGAGCGGATCCTCGCTGTCGGTCTCGGGCTGTGCATGGTGCTGCTGTCGGGTCAGCTCCTGCGGGGCAAGCGCCGCGCCTGGAAGCTCGCCGTCGGTCTGTTCGCGCTCTCCGCGCTGCTCAGCGTGGTTCGCGGCGTCGAGCTCGTCGCGCTCGTGACGTCGATCAGCATGCTCGTGGTCCTGGTCGCCACCCGACGGAGCTTCACCGGTCTGCGCGACCCGCCGTCGCTGGTCCAGGTGCTGCGGGTGGCACCGCGCTACCTGCTGTTCGTCTACTGCTACGGGCTGCTCGCGCTGTGGAGCCAGCACAACCGCCTGGAGCCGCCCTTCTCGTGGGCGCTCTCGTTCGAGGCGATCACGATGGGGTTGTTCGGCGAGACCGGCTCGTACACCTACCACGGACGGTTCGCGACGTGGTTCCCGGCGTCGCTCATGCTGCTCGGAGTGATCGGCCTGCTCCTGCTGCTGTGGTTGCTGCTGCGTCCTGCGGTCGCCGCGGCCGTCGGCACGCCGGCCGGTCGTGGCGACGCGGAGCGGATGGTGAGGGAGTGGGGGTGGGACACCCTTGCACCCTTCGCCCTGCGCAGCGACCGCAGCTGGTTCTTCTCCTCCGACGGCAAGGCGATGATCGCGTACGGCTACCTCGGCGGGTATGCACTCGGTTCGGGTGACCCGATCGGGGATCCTGCGTCGGTGCCGCTCGTCGTCGACGAGTTCATCGAGCACTGCCGTCACCACGGGTGGCAGCCGGCGTTCCTCGCAGCGCGGGAGATCGACGTCCCCTTCTACGCCGAGCGGGGGTTCCGCGACTTCTACCTCGGCGACGAGGCAGTGCTCGACTGCCGTCGCTTCGACCTCGATGCCCCGGGGATGGCCTCGGTGCGTCAGTCGGTTCGCAGGGTGGAGGGATCCCATCGCTACGAGCTGATCTCGGAGGCTGCGGCGTCGCCGGAGCTGATCGCCGCGCTCAACGACATCAGCGTCAAGTGGCGCAAGGGCGAGGACGAACGTGGCTACACGATGGCCATGAGCTCCGACGTCGACGGCGCTGACCCGGCCCGGCTGCTCGCCATCGCCTGGTCGACCCCGTCGACGGACCCAGCCGTTGCAGCGACTGCGGATCGGAGCGAGACCCCGGTCGCGTTCCTGCGTCTCATCCCGGTCGG
>JAFDWA010000431.1 GCA_018268735.1 Actinomycetota bacterium
CGCGCTCATCGCGCTGAACTCGACGAACAAGTTCCTGCTCGCCACATCGGTGACGGCCCCGTTCATCCCGTTCCTCGTCGTCGCGACCCTCCGGCTGCTCGCCCCCGATCCGCTCTTCTACGCGATCGGACGCATCTACGGCGACCGGGCGCTGCACTGGGCTCGCGACGTGTTCCCCGGCACCGGGCCGCTGCTCGACGAGGTGGGCACCGACGGCGGAGCGGTCCGCCGCCTCCTGCACGTCCTCATCGTGATCATGCCGAACAACCCGGTGTGCCTCGTTGCAGGGGTGACGAGGTTCCCGATCCGGCGGTTCGTGGTGCTGAACGTCCTCGGCACGATCGGACGAGTGCTGCTCATGTGGTGGATCGGCCACCTGTTCTCCGACCAGATCCACGACCTGCTCGACGTCGTCGCCCGCTACCAACGCTGGTTCCTGCTCGCGTCGGTGGTCCTCGTGGTGGCGTACCTCGCCTGGCAGGTGATCGGCCGTCGCGGCCTCATCGGTGGGGTCGAGGAGCTCGAGGACGAGCTCGGCGACGGCTGACGGCGCGGTCGGTCAGCCGCGCAGGCCGAGGAGCGAACCCAGGCCGAAGGTCACGCCCGGACGTTCCGCGACGCGCTTCACCGCCAGCAGCACCCCCGGCATGAAGCTCGTCCGGTCATAGGAGTCGTGGCGGAGGCTCAGGGTCTGGCCGGCGGCGCCGAGGAGCACCTCCTGGTGCGCCACGAGGCCGCGCATCCGCACCGAGTGGATCCGGATGCCGGCCGGACCGTCGGCACCTCGCGCGCCCTCCACGACGTCGGAGGTCGTCGGGTCCGGCGTCCACTCCGAGGAAGCAGCCGCCATGCGCTGCGCGGTGTGCAGCGCCGTGCCGGAGGGAGCGTCGACCTTCTGGTCGTGGTGCAGCTCGATGATCTCCGCCGAGTCGAAGAACGGTGCGGCGATCTCCGCGAAGTGGATCATCAGCACCGCGCCGATCGCGAAGTTGGGCGCGATCACGCAGTTCGACTCGACGAACACCTCACCGAGGAGATCCATGTCCGCCTCGGAGTAGCCGGTCGTGCCGACGACAGCGTGCACGCCGTGCGCCGCGAGCCAGCGGAGGTTCTCCATCGACGCCGCGCGCCGGGAGAAGTCGACGACGACCTCGGCCCCTGCCCGCTCGAACGCTCCGGGCGACGGGGCCATCCGAAGGTCCGAGTCGACGCCGGTGACCGTGCGCAGGTCGAGTCCCTGGTAGCTCGGGTCGACCACCGCGACCAGCTCGAGCTCCGGATCGTCGTGGACCGCCTGGCAGACCGTCGCACCCATGCGCCCACCGGCTCCGAAGACTCCGACCCTGATGCTGGTGGTCCCGTCGGTCACGGGCGCCGACAGTACCTGCAGCTCGGGCCGCGGCGGACCCACCCGGGTCGACGACGCTCAGCCGCCTGGCTGCTCGAAGAGGTCCCGGCGCGGCTCGTCGAGGTACACCGGCTCGCGGTCCGAGTCGAACGCACGGATGGCCTCTGGGAGGTTGTCGGTGAATCCGGCCATGAGCTGGTTGCGGTCCTCGAACTCGATCGCAGCATCGAGGCTCGCTATCTCGAGCTCGGCCCACAGCGCCTGCTTGGTGGCCTCCAGGCCGTGGTGGGAGTACCGCACCATCGAGGCCGCCATAGCGAGCGCCTCCGCGAGCAGGTCGCCGTCGGCCACGACCCGCGACACGAGGCCGATCCGCAACGCATCCGCGGCGTCGACCCGCCGTCCGGTGAGCAGCAGGTCGTTCGCGTTCGCCGCACCGATGAGACGGGGGAGGATCCAGCCGGCGCCCATCTCCGCCGAGGTCAGGCCGTTGACGATGCCGGTCGCGTTGAACGTCGCTGACTCCGCCGCGATCCGAAGGTCGGCGCCGAGGGCCAGGCACATCCCACCGCCGTAGGCAGCGCCGTTGACCGCGGCGATGACCGGCTGGGGGATCGATCGGAGTCGACGGGTGAGCTGGGAGTAGATCCGCATCGAACGGCTGGCGATGCGATGCACCGACAACCCGTCGATGTTCGGGATGATCCCGTAGTCCTTGAGGTCGAGACCGGAGCAGAA
>JAFDWA010000432.1 GCA_018268735.1 Actinomycetota bacterium
GTGCAGATGCGCGAGGTCGCGATCCGCGCCGAGGTCGCACTCGGGACCCTCTACCGCTACTTCCCGTCCAAGGAGCACCTCCTCGTGTCGGTGATGCTGCTCGAGGTCGAGCAGCTCGCCGATCGGCTCGCTGTTCGACCTCCTCAGGGAGAGGACCCCGTCGAGCGGGTGGTCGACGTGCTGCGGCGGGCGAACCGTGCGCTGCAGCGCCAACCCAGGGTGACCATCGCGATGATCCGTGCGCTGGTGGCGGGCAACACCGACGTCGCTCCTGTCGTGGCCGCCATACGTGAGGTCATGCGACGCATCATCTCCGACTCGCTCGACGCCGCGACCCCCGATCCCTCCGGCGCCCATGAGGTCGTCGTGATCGATCTGCTCTCCGACGTGTGGCTCGCTGCGCTCGTGAGCTGGATCTCCGGGGTGGCGACCTCGGCGCAGGTCATCTCCAAGCTCGAGGACGCGACAGCGGTGCTGCTCGGCTGACTGCCCTGACCCGACCGCCGACCTACCCCGACCACCGGCCCGCTCATCGATCGTGTGGGTCACGGGTCCTGTGGGCGACTCCTGGCGAAGAGTTCGGCGGTGGACGCGGGTTCAGCGGCTGGGTGAGGTGCTGCGATGCTCGATCGTTCCGTCGACGGCGAGCGACACCGCGGTGCCGACGCCCTCCGCGGCCGATCGGTCCGCGTCGATTCGGACGTGCGAGGTCTCGATCCGGATCGCAGCCTCCGGCGCCCGCAGCCTGCTGAGGGAGCGCAGCGCCCCGGGCACGTCGCCGCCGAGCAGATGCTCGGCCGATCGACGGGCCGCACGCGCCGCCTCCGGCACCGCCACAGGGTCGATCGCGACACGCACCACCTCCTCGCCGCCTGTCGCTGGGGTCCGCAGCGTGATGAGCACCGGTGCGTCGCGCTGCGATCCAACGGGAACCTCGACCCGGATCGACCCGCTGCTCGCACCGAGGTGCTCACGGGTCGACGTGAGCACGGGTGCGGCGCGCAGCACCGCTGCTGCAGCGGCGCCGTCGGCCTCGAACACGAGGGAACGCCGATCCGACTCGACGGCGTTGCCGACCCGGAAGCCCACCGACCCCGCACCCTCGGCACCGTCGGGAGCCCCGGAGGAGGCGCCGGTGAGCATGGCCCACGTGCTCGCACCGAGCACGACGCCGATGAGGTCCTCGGTCCGCTGCGGGGTCGGAAGCGGCGACACCGATCGGCCGGCTGCGCCGGACACGTCGGGGACGTCGATGCCGACGATGCCCCCGACGACGTCGGCCGCCGCGTCGAAGGACCTGGCGGCCCGAGCGACGCCCCGGGTCATCAACGCCGCCGGGCTGTAGCCGAGGCCCTGCTCCGCCGCCAGTCCGACCAGCAGCATCGGCACCGCCGCCTCGCTGACCGTCCAGGTCCTGGTCGTCCGGTTCTCCAGGCCGACGGCCGCGCCGGCGGTCGCTCCCTTGCCGAGGCCGCGGTCGTTCCATGAGGCGCGTGCCCCGCCGCCGAGCGTCGTGCCCGCGCCCGCGGTGAGGTCGTCGGTGTAGGTGACGCGTCGTCGGTCGCCGAGATCCTCGATCGTCAGCGTCCCCGCGAGCGATGCCGTCAGCGGCCCGAACGACCCGGCCACGACGCCGCGGAGCACGGTCGCGCTCGTCGGTGACGCGGACTGGTGCCGCGCTGCGGTCGGGGTTCCGGTGCCGAGCGAGGCGCGGCGCTGCTCGGCTGCGTGCAGGTCGATCCGTCGGGCGAGGGCCCGGCACCGATCCGAGCACTCCTCGATGGTGCGGCGGTGGCTGCGCTGCCAGATCCCTCGGAACCGCTCCGCGTCGGGGCCGTGCCAACCCGACCGGGTGATCGCGGCGTCGATCCGGCGTGTCGTCGAGTCGAGCTCGCCGGACGCGGCGCGCAGGCCTCGGGCCAGCACGTCGAGTGCCTCAGGGTCCGCGCCGATCGCCGTCACCATCGTCGACGGTACGGATCGAGGCACCAGAGCACAGCGGGGACCGGTCCCCGTTGACAGCCCGTCGACAGCCCGTCGAACGCGGTGCGTCAGCCGGAGCGACGCTCAGCCGTCGTCGAG
>JAFDWA010000433.1 GCA_018268735.1 Actinomycetota bacterium
GGTGACGCCGGTGCCGGGCGTGCGGATCGGCCAGCGGACGGTCGGGGCCGGCGAGCGCTGCTACATCGTCGCCGAGGCAGGGGCCAACCACGACCGGGATCTCGCAACAGCGCACCGCCTCGTCGACGTCGCTGCCGACGCCGGTGCCGACGCCGTCAAGTTCCAGACCTACACGGGCCGTGACCTCTACTCGACGCGTGCGCCGCGGTTCGACTACCTGGGCTCCCTCGGTGACCGGCCGGTCCACGAGCTGCTCGACGACCTCGCCCTGCCACGCGAGTGGCAGCCGGAGCTCGCCGCGCACGCCGCTGAGCGTGGCATCGAGTTCCTGTCGTCGCCGTTCGACCGTCGAGCCGTCGACGAGCTCGACGAGCTCGGCGTCGCTGCGTTCAAGGTCGCGTCGTTCGAGATCGTCGACCTCGGGCTCCTGCGCCACGTCGGCTCGAAGGGTCGGCCCGTCATCCTCTCCACGGGGATGGCGGACCTCGGTGAGATCGAGGCAGCGATCACCGCCCTGCGGAGCGACTCCGAGATCGACGTGTGCCTGCTGCAGTGCGCGTCGCTCTACCCGGCACCGGTCGAGACGCTGAACCTCCGGAGCATCCCGATGCTGGAAGCTGCCTTCGGCTGCCCCGTCGGCTTGTCGGACCACTCCCTCGGCATCCACGTCGCGCCCGCTGCGGTCGCGCTCGGGGCGCGCCTCGTCGAGAAGCACATCACGCTCGACCGGACATCCGAGGGCCCGGACCATCCCTTCGCCGTCGAGCCCGCTGAGCTCGATGCGCTCGTGGCGCACGTGCGTGACGTGGAGTCGGCGCTCGGGGACGGCCAGAAGCACGGCCCGAACAGCTTGGAGTCGGTGGAGATGTACCGCAAGGCTCGACGGTCCCTCGTCGCAGCGTGCGACATCCCGGCCGGCACCCGTCTCGACGCCGACATGATCACCGTCAAGCGACCGGGCCACGGCATCGAGCCGCGGCTCATCGACGTGGTGGTCGGTCGGACGGCTTCGGTCGACATCGCGGAGGACGAGGTGCTGGTGTGGGAGATGCTGTGACCACCGCGCTCCTGTTGCACGACGAGGGTCCGACCGCTGGCTTCGGCCACCGCTCCCGGATGCGTGCGCTCGCCGGTGCACTGCGGCGTCGGGGCGTCGACGCGACCGTGATGGGTGTCTAACCCGGGGCGTTCGCTGCGACCGCCGGTCCGGACCCGGATGTGGTGGTCGTCGACTCCTACGAGCTGCGCGCCGACGCATTGGAGCTCGGGGGCCGCGCCGTGCCGGGAGCGGTGGTCGCCGTCGACGACCTGGAACGCCACCTCGACGTCGACCTCCTCGTCGTCCCCGCCGGGAGCGACGTCGCGCTCGGACCCGCACGACGCCAGCTCCGTGGAGTGCGCTACGCGCTGATCGACCCGTCATCGAGTCCTGCCGGTCCGTTCCTGCACACGGATGCAGGTGACCGCGGCACCTCTGTGCTCGTCAGCCTCGGAGCGGTGGACCGCGGCGGCGTCGGTGCTGCTGTGGCCGACGGCCTCGCTCGCAGCGGCGTCGCCGACCTCGTGCGTCATGTGGCCGGATCGTGGTCGATGCCGGCGTCGGACCGACGTGTCGTCGTCGAGTCCGTGGTGGACGACCTCGGACCTCGCCTCGACGCAGCGACGGTCGTCGTCACCGCCGGAGGGGTCACACTGCTCGAGTCGCTGCTGCGGGGCCGTCCGACGGTGGTCGTGCCGACCGCAGCCAACCAGTCGGCGGCCGTCGGATCGGTGCGCGACGCGGGAGCGGCGGTCGTCGTCGATCCCGGCGATGCCTCGGGTGCAATCGAGGAGGTCGTCGAGCTGCTCCGTTCCTCCACACGTCGGGCAGCGCTCGGTCGACGCGGCGCGGAGCTGATCGACGGGCGTGGGGCCGACCGGGTCGCGGAGGCGGTCGTTGGCCTCCTCTGACCGTGGCGGCACCCCCGCCAGGGTCCTCTGCGTGGTGCAGGCCCGGATGGGTTCCACCCGGCTGCCGGGCAAGGTCCTCATGGACCTCGGCGGCCGACCGATGCTCGTGCTGCTGCTGGAGCGGCTCGCGG
>JAFDWA010000434.1 GCA_018268735.1 Actinomycetota bacterium
GTCGACCGCTGCGCCGACCAGGAGCCGTGGGAGAGCTCACGCGCCTGGGACAGGTAGACGCCCTCGTCCGACATCAGGATGTGGCCGTTGCTGACAATCGGCACCACGACGAGCAGGACCACCGCCAGCCCTGCCGCGTGCAGCCACAGCGTCCGGAGCGAATCGGTCCTCATCGGATGTGATGCTTGCAGATGACCGATCCCATCGCGTTCTCTGTCGGTCGTCCGGGAGCGGGAGCCGTCGCGGGATCGATCAGCGGCGCCGCGAAAACGGAGATGGGCGGGGCCCGCGTCGGACCCCGCCCATCTCGCAGAAGTGGACTATCGGACGATCAGGCGCACTTGCCGCCGGCGGTCGCGGTCGCGACGAACGGCGAGGTGGCGGTCGTACGAGCCGGGTCGCCGAAGGTCGGCACACCGGTCTTCAGGTAGCCATTGCCCGTCAGGGTGGCCTGGGGTGCCGTCAAGGCACTGGTGTTCTGGTCGAGCGCCCACGCCTCGGCGGCGGTCTGCAGCGTCTGCTGGTCGGTGTTGCACACCTGCTTCTGGGCGTTCGAACGCATCGCTCCGATGCCGATGATCGCGGCACCGGCAAGGATCGCCAGGATCGCGACGACGACGAGGAGCTCGATCAGGGTGAAGCCACCCTGGCCGGCCATCGCCCTGCGCTTCTCAATCATGTTCATGGTGTTGAATCTCCCTCAACAGTTGGAACTGCAGGAGGTAGCAGATCGCAGCCCCCTGGATCACGCCGGCTCCCCACAAGCGACAACCGTGCGACTCAGCAACGGTAACTGAACAGCCTTCGACGGACAATAGGGAAAATTGCCTCACGGCCTCTGCCGAGGGCCGTCCGGTCGCTCGGACCAGGCGCACGGAACCGACTGGGAAGACTGCGCAGCGATCGATCCTCAGCCAGACAGCGCGCAGTTGTTGGTGAGCGCGTCCGCGTACTGCTCGAACGCAGGAGCCCGCAGCGACTGCCACTGCTTGATCCTGACCGAGGCACCGGGAGAGACGGCCATGCCGTCGCGGTCACCGACGGAGATCACCGCCGACACGCGGGGTAGCAGGTCCCCGTTGACCCCGCTTCCGGTGCTGTCGACGACGCATGCCTGCAACAGCGCCTGACGGAACGGGAAGCGTACGCTGCCAGTCGACGCGAGCGGGTCTGGGAGCTGGGCCGCTGGCAATGTCGGCCAGGTACCGCTCACAGGGCTGCCGTTCCGGGAGAGCGTCTGCCAGCTGCCGAGCGCGGCAGCCACGAGCGCCGGTCTGCAGTGGGTGGGATCGCCGTTCAGGGTGGTTCCATTCGTGAGATTGATGGAACCGCAGTCGGCCAGGTTGTTCTTGCCCGCGTTGAAGATCGGGAAGCCGAGTTGTCCGGCGTAGCGGTTCGGGCTCGTCTCGTAGTTCCAGATCACCCGAACGTCGTTGTTGGGCACCGACACCGATCCCCAGACGTTGAACGACGCGTCACCCCAGCCGCCGTCACCGCCGGGGTTCGGCGTGACCGGGCTCCATGTGACCGTGAACGGATCCAGGGGCTTCGGATAGCCGACGATGTTCGACCCCTGCATCGCACCCGCTGTCGCCGACACGGTGACGTAGTCGATGCTGAGGACCTTGTTGGTGTTCCGGTTGGTCATCCGCACCTCGGCATCCAGGAAGCTGGGCTGCAGGTTGCCGCCGGTCGGATGGTCGTAGTGGCTGACGAACTGGTCGACCTCCACGTCGGTCACGCGGTTGGAGCCGTCGGCGGCAAGGGTCATCGGTCCGAGGCCGACCTTCTTGATGCACCCGTTCAACACCTCGCGACTGCCGTCGGCACGTATGGTGACAGGGTCGGTCGGACGGAACGTGCCCGAGTCCTGCACCGTCGTCGCGCCGTCGAACGGCATGGTGTCGATGCGTACGGTCTTACGGCACCAGATGCCGTCGTTCACGTTCTGCTTGAGCGTGAACTGGACGACGTTGTCGTCGTTGTTGTCCGCACCGCCCTGACCTTGGAACCCGGTGTTCTTGGTGATCTTGTAGCCGAAGTTGAGCGTCTGCAGCGGGAGGAAGCCGTCGAGCA
>JAFDWA010000435.1 GCA_018268735.1 Actinomycetota bacterium
CATCCTCTCCGGAGACGTCGAGGTAGCGACCTCCGAGGGAGGCAAGGGCCGACTTCTGCTCCTCGACCGCGCCGTGGTGTCCGGTCGACTCGTCCGGCGTGTGGACGTACACGCCGGTCAGCGGAACGTGGTCACGCGCCGCGAGCGACGCAGCTCGCCGGAGGACCTCCGGCGAGCTGGGCGCGCCCGTGAGGGCGACGAGGACGCCGCCACCCGCCACGTTCAGCTCCTCGAACGCTGCGCTCGGCCGCCCTGGTCACGGCCGCCCTGCGTCGGGGTGAGGTGTGCGCCGTCGGCGAGGAGCTCGACCCGGCGCGGCCCGCCCGGTTCGTCGATCCAGATCACCAGGTGCGGCGCCCGTTGCTCCGGGTTCCACTCGAGTGCGGTGAAGGATCGCTCCAGGATCCCCGCACCGGAGTTCGCGTACCGGACCGGACCTCCGGTCGCGTCGAGCGGTCGCAGCATTGGGATGTGGGTGTGGCCGAACAGGAGCCACGGCCATCCGCCCGGTGGCTCGGTGCGACCGAGCTCGGCGAACAGTCGCTCCTCGTCGAGGGAGTCGAAGCGGCGGTTGCCGCCGAAGCGCGGATCGAGGGTGATGAGTCGGTTGCGGCCGTGACCGCTCAGGAGACGGCCGAGCGCCTGCTCTCCGGGGAGCCCGTCGAGGCCGAGGCCCGGCAGGTCGTCGAACGCGGTGGCGAGCCACGTCAGCGCCTGGCCCAGGAACGAGACGCCGGGCCCGTTCCATGCGTCGGTGAGGTGGCCGTGCGCGACGACGCCGTCGACTCCGTCGATGCCGGCGTCGTCGCCGTCGTCGCCGAGTGCGATCACCTCGGGGCGCGTCAGCAGGATCGTGTCGACGACGTCGCTGTGCGGAAGGTGGTTGCGGAGGTGCTCGGCGAGCTGGTCGTCGACGAACACGTCGTCGTGGTTGCCCATCGTGCGGTGGTAGCGGTGCTCGGCGTCGAATCCGTCTCGGATCACCTCGTAGATCCCGGCGTTGTTGTCGACGATCCGATCGAGGTGGATCCGCAGCAGCTCTCGTCGTGGCTCGTCCGCGAAGCCCCGGGCGGCGCCGTCGACCATGCGGCTGACGTCGTACATGGCACCCCACGTGGACCCGCCGACCATCCAGAAGTCCTCGACGTCGCCGTTCTCGACGAGGTCCCAACCCTCCGACGCGTAGTGCTCGAGCACCCGCCGGTAGAGCACCTTGGTGCCCTGGCGTGCCGGCCAGTCGAGCCGACCGGGGATGCAGCGGTGGAGGTCCGAGGTGATGAGGATCCGTCGGTCCGAGGCGACACGTGTGCGCCTCGGCGCCGGCAGCGGTGAGTCCTGTCCGGTTGCGACGGCGGTCAGGTGATCGCCGAAGCTGCGGATCCGATCGAGCGTGAGCCGCTGCGTGCGACGTGACGCAACCGCGATCGCCGGGATGCTCAGCGGTGCGCCGACGACGGTGAGCGCCGCCTTGCACAACGCCCAACCGGATGCCACGACCCCGGCCGGGGGTGGCTCGACGGGTTCCGGTCGATCACCGGGACGTGGCCAGGGCTCGGATCCAGCACCTTCGGTCAAGCCCTCAGCTTGCCATGCCGATCGGCCGGCGACGGCGCTGCGGCCAGGACCTACGATCCGAGCGACGCACACCCGGGGGGTCAGGATGACGATCAACGAGCGGGCACCTGACGGCGACCGCACCTACGACGCCGTGGCGCCGCGGTTGGAGATGTCGCTGGTCGAGGCGATGGAGACCCAGCGGGCGGTTCGCCGCGTGCTGCCGGACCCCGTCGACGACGACATCGTGCTGCGCTGCATCGAGCTCGCGCTGCGTGCTCCCACCGGCTCGAACGGCCAGAACTGGCAGTTCGTGGTGGTCCGGGACCGCGAGGTGCTCGGGACCTTCGCCCGTCGCTACCGGCAGGCGTGGAAGCTCTACGGAGGCCTCGGTGAGCGGGTCGTCGGCGACGATCCGTCGATGCGCAAGGTGCTCGGTGCCGTCGCCTGGCAGGTGGAGCACTTCGAGGAGATCCCCGTCGTCGTCGTCCCGTGCCTAGAAGGGGTCCAGCGC
>JAFDWA010000436.1 GCA_018268735.1 Actinomycetota bacterium
GAAGATCTCCGATACCGACGTGTCCTCGAAGACGGCGTCGATCGCGTCGGCGATGATGCCGGCTGCCGACAGCACCTCGATCTTGTCGATGCGCTTCTCGGGTGGCAGCGGCAGCGTGTTGGTCACCACGACCTTCTCGATCGAGGAGTTCTTCAGCCGGTCGATCGCCGGCCCCGAGAACACGCCGTGGGTGGCGGCGCAGTACACCGCGGCCGCGCCCCGCTCGGTGATCTGGTCCGCCGCGGCGACGATCGTCCCGGCCGTGTCGATCATGTCGTCGATGAGCACGCAGGTCCGGCCCTCGACCTCGCCGACGACGTCCTTCGCCTCGACCTGGTTCTTCGCTCCCTTGACCCGCCGCTTGTGGACGATCGCGAGGTCCGCGTGCAGCGCGTTGGCGTAGCGCTCGGCGACCTTCACCCGGCCGGCGTCGGGCGACACGACGACGAGGTCGTCGCCGAGGTTGTCAGCCATCCACTGCACGAGCACCGGCATCGCGGTCAGGTGGTCGACCGGTCCGTCGAAGAACCCCTGGATCTGCCCGGAGTGCAGGTCGACCGACACGATCCGCTTCGCTCCGGCGACCTCGAACATGTTGGCGAGCAGCTTCGCGGTGATCGGCTCACGCCCCTCGGCCTTGCGGTCCTGGCGGCCGTAGCCGTAGAAGGGTGCGACGACCGTGATGCGCTTGGCGGAGGCGCGACGCGCTGCGTCGACCATGATGAGCTGCTCCATCAGGGCGTCGTTCACCGACATCTCCGCGGTCGAGCAGTGGCTCTGGAAGATGAACAGGTCGGCGCCGCGGATCGATCCGCCGTACTTGCAGTGCAGCTCGCCGTTCGCGAACTCGGCGATCTCCATCGGGTCGAGAGCGATGCCGAGACGCTCGGCGATCTCCTCGGCGAGCTCTCGGTTCACGCGGCCGGCGACCATGGTCAGCCGCTTCTTGGTGACCAGTTCCATGGACGACGTGCCTCCAGGTCGAGCGGCGTTCAGTCGATGGGCGCAGTGTAGAACGGGCCGGTCCTCACGTCCGACGGCAGCTCTGCGCCGGGCCCGAATGCGGCGTAGGGCCCGACCGTGCAACGGTCCCCGATCGTGGCGGACCGTCCGGTCGTCTGCTCGATGGTGCAGTCGTCGCCCACGACGCAGTCCACGAGGCGGGTGTTCGGACCGAGCTCGGTGCCGTCGCCGACCACCGTCGATCCCTGCAGGATCACACCCGGGAACAACGTCACGTCCTGTCCCACGGTGACGGTCGTGTCGATGTACACCGCTGTCGGGTCCAGCATGGTCACGCCTGATCGGAGGAGGCTCTCGTTGGTGCGCCGACGCAGCTCGGCTTCGGCGGCAGCGAGCTGCACCCGGTCGTTGACCCCCTGCGTCTCGGTCGCATCGGCGGACACGACCGCCTCGACCCGGTGCCCGGCGGCCACCAGCACCGACACGACGTCGGTCAGGTAGTACTCGCCCTGCACGTTCGCCGGCTCGACCCGTCGCAGCGCCGGGGTCAGGAGGTTGCGGCGGAAGCAGTAGATCGACGTGTTGATCTCGCTGATCGCCCGCTCGTCGGCTGTCGCGTCGCCGTGCTCGACCACGCGCTCGACGGTGCCGTCGGCGGAGCGCACCACCCGTCCGTAGCCGGTCGGGTCCTCGACGATCGACGTCAGCAGCGTGGCGGCCGCCCCGGTCCGGCGGTGGTGGTCGACGAGCACCGCGATCGTCTCGGGGCGGATGAGCGGAGCGTCACCGGGCAGCACGAGCACGTCGCCGTCGTCGTCGTCGTCGGGCAGTCCGACGAGTCCGACCATCGTCGCGTCACCGGTCCCCCGCTGGGTCCGCTGCTCGACGAAGTCGATGTCGATCGAGTGGTTGTGCTCGAGCATCTTCTTGGCGACCCAGTCCCCCTTGTGGCCGACGACGATGACCGCACGGTCCGCGTCGGTCGCCACGAGGGAGTCCAGGACGTACAGCAGCATCGGGCGACCGCACAGGCGGTGCAGCGGCTTGGGTCGCTCGGACTGCATCCGCCGTCCCTCTCCGGCCGCGAGCACGATCGCGGCGAGCG
>JAFDWA010000437.1 GCA_018268735.1 Actinomycetota bacterium
ACTGAACTCCGTCCGCGTCCATCCGTGCCGACCGGGGAGACATCCCGGCGGTGGTCGCGCCGGCGGGGGATCGTCCACCGGGTGCAGCGTCAGGTTGCACCGAGGGGCCCGGGAGCGGGAGCGGATGGGTGACCCGCGCTCAGACGAGGCAGCGAGGCCCCATGACCGCTTCGCCCACGCTCCGGTCATGGTCGACCTGGTCGTCGACCTGCTGCGCGAGGTGCCCGACGGCATCTACCTCGACGCCACCCTCGGCGGCGGTGGCCACGCTGCAGCGCTCCTCGACGCGCACCCCGGGCTCCGTCTGGTCGGTCTCGATCGGGACGACGTCGCGATCGCCGCGGCTGCTCGACGCCTCCGACGATTCGGAGCGCGAGCGCAGATCGTCCGGGCGGCCTTCGCAGATCTGGAACAGGCCGTGAACACGCATCGGCGCACGACCGCCATCGACACGACCGCCATCGACACGACCGCGACACAGGGGGTCACCGCAGTGCTGTTCGATCTCGGAGTCTCATCACCGCAGCTCGACGATCCGGACCGCGGATTCTCGTACCGGTCTGCATCCGTCCCCGACATGCGGATGGATCGCAGCCAGCCTCTGACCGCCTCAGAGGTCGTGAACGGGTACTCCTATGCCCAGCTCGCCCGCGTGATCGGCACCTTCGGCGAGGAGCGGTTCGCGAGCCGGATCGCGAGGGCGATCATCGAGGCGCGACCGATCCACGACACCGAGCAGCTCGCCGACGTCGTCCGGACCGCCGTGCCTGCGGCGACACGACGTCACGGCGGCCATCCTGCGAAGCGGACGTTCCAGGCGATCCGGATCGAGGTCAACCGGGAGCTCGAGCAGCTCGCCGAGGGGCTCGACGCGGCGATGGCCGTCCTCGCTCCCGGCGGCCGCATGGTCGTGATGTCCTACCACTCGCTCGAGGACCGCATCGTCAAGCGGGCGTTCCACGACGCTGCCACAGGTGGATGCACCTGCCCTCCGGGCCTCCCGTGCGTGTGCGGTGCAGCGCCGACGGTGCGTCTGCTCAAGCGAGGGGCGTGGAAGGCGAGCGAGGACGAGGTCGACGCGAACCGTCGCGCTGAGAGCGTGCGGATCCGTGCGATCGAAGCCGTCCCGGAGTCGGCGTGACCGCAGCCCGTCCGCTCCCTCGACGTGAGTCGCTGGTCGGCCCCGGCCGCCTGCGACTCGTCCGCCAGCTCCCCGGACGTGATCTCGGCTGGACCGCGACCATCGCGCTGTGCGTGATCGGGGTCTTCGGCGCGCTCGTGGTGTCGGTCGCCATCCAGGGCCAGCGGATCGCGCTGCAGGAGGACGCCGATCGAGTCGCAGCGCACACCGCAGATGCTCGGGACCGCAACCGCCAGCTGCGGATCGAGGTCATCCAGGCCGAATCGCCGGAGCACGTCCTCGACGCGGCCCGGGCTGCGGGCATGGTCGAACCCGGTCCGGTCGCGATGATCCCCGCAGCCACCGCCGACGTCGCCGTGCCCTCGACGACCCCCGCGACGCCGACCACGACCGCGAAGCCGACGACGACCGCGAAGCCGACCACGACTGCGAAGCCGACGACGACTGCGAAGCCGACGACCCCTGTCGGTGCCACCGCGAAGCCGACCGCGAGGCCGACGACGACCGCGAGGCCGACGACGACCGCGAGGCCGACCAACACGCGGAGTGCATCGGCGCCGACATCGACGGGGCGCACATCTCGGGTGGCGAACCGGTGAACCTGCGTCGTGCCCTGCCTCGCCGAGCCAGCAGCGACCGTCGTCGCAGTGCCGCCGCGGCGCGCACGCGACAGCGGCTCTGGGCGATGGTCGCGGTCTTCGGCCTGATGGCGCTGCTGCCGTTGGTCAAGCTGGTCGGCGTCCAGTTCGCCGATGCCTCCGAGATCGCCGCCAAGGGTCTGGAGCAGCGCCAGCGCACCGAGACCATCCCGGCGTTGCGCGGCTCCATCCTCGACCGCAACGGCGTCGAGCTCGCCGTGTCGGTCCCGGCGACCACCGTCGCGGTGAACCGCGTCGTGCTGGCCCGGGCGGCGATCACCGAAG
>JAFDWA010000438.1 GCA_018268735.1 Actinomycetota bacterium
ATGATCCGGTCCAGGTCCTCGGGTGTGACGTCGTGGAAGTAGCGGTAGTTGACCTGGATCGCCGGTGCCTCGGTGCACGCTGCGATGCACTCGACGTCCTCGAGCGTGATGAGCCCGTCCGAGGTGGTCGATCCCGCTCGGATGCCGAGCGTCTGCTCCGCGTGGTGCAGCAGCTCCTCGGCGCCGAGGAGCTGGCAGGAGATGTTCGTGCAGACGTTGACGCAGTAGCGCCCGACCGGTTCGAGCTTGAACATCTCGTAGAAGCTGGCGGTGCCGAGCACCTCCGCGGAGGTGCAGCCGATCAGCTCGCCGACGTGGACCATCGCGTCCTCCGTCAACCAGCCGTCCTGCTCCTGCGCGAGGTGGCACAGCGGGATGAGCGCCGACTTCGGGCGCGGGTAGCGGGCGATGATCCGGCGTGCCAACGCCTCGTTGTCCGGGGTGAAGCGAGCCATCAGCGGTCCACGTCGCCCATGATCGGGTCCACCGAGCTCACGATCGCGACGGTGTCGGCGATCAGCGAGTCCTTCATCAGGTGCGGCAGTGACTGGAGGTTCACGAAGCTGGGGCCTCGGATGTGCATGCGGACAGGGTGCGACGAGCCGTCCGACACCAGGTAGCAGCCCAGCTCGCCCCGGGGGTTCTCCACCGCGACGTAGACCTCACCCTCGGGCACCTTGAAGCCCTCGGTGAAGATCTTGAAGTGGTGGATCAGCGCCTCCATCGACTCGTCGATGCGGGCACGTGGCGGCGGGGTCACCTTCTTGTCCTGGATGCGGTAGTCGCCGTCGGGCATCTTGTCCATGCACTGGCGGATGATGCGAATCGACTCCCGCATCTCCCACATCCGGATCGCGTACCGGTCGAACGCGTCGCCGAAGGATCCGACGACGACGTCGAAGTCGACCTGGTCGTAGCGCAGGTGCGGCATGTCACGACGCAGGTCCCAGGCATAGCCCGAGGACCGCAGCAGCGGCCCGGTGGCGCCGAGGGCGATCGCCTCCTCGGCGGTGATGACCCCGACGCCCTGGAGCCGGTCACGCCAGATCGGCTGACCGGTCATCAGGAGGTCGAACTCCTCGAGGCGCGACGGCAGCGCGTCGAGGATCGGCTCGAGGTCCTCGCGCCACCGGTCGGGCAGGTCGACGGCAACTCCACCGGGCCGGATGTAGTTGTGGTTCATGCGCAGCCCGGTGACCCGCTCGAGGAACCGCAGCAGCTCCTCCCGCTCACGCCAGCCGTAGAGCATCATCGACACCGCGCCGATGTCCATGCCGTTGGTGGCCATGAACAGCATGTGCGAGCTGAGTCGGTTGACCTCGCAGATGAGCATCCGGATCCACTGCGCCCGGTCCGGCGCCTCGATCCCGAGCAGCTCCTCGGTCGCAAGCGAGAAGACGAGCTCGTTGAACAGCGGTGCCGCGTAGTCCATGCGGGTGACGTTCGTCGGGCCCTGCAGGTAGGTCAGCTCCTCGCCGGTCTTCTCCATCCCGGTGTGCAGGTAGCCGATCACCGGCTTGGACCGCGTGATCATCTCGCCGTCCATCTCCAGCACGAGCCGCAGCACCCCATGCGTCGACGGGTGCTGCGGACCCATGTTCATGATCATCCGCTCGCCGACGCCCTCGGCCGTCGGCGGCTGGTAGCCCGAGCGCTCGACCGCTTCGGTCTCCGACAGGTGCAGCGTCGCGTCCTCGGTGTGCAGCCGCTCGAGTGCCTCGTCGAGCACGGCGAGGTCCACGACGTCGGCAGCGACGGCCGGGGAGGCGGCGGGTTCGGTCGTGGTCACGATGTGGCGCCCTTGAACTGGACGGGGATCCGCCCGGTCGGGTCGTCCTTGCGCAGCGGGTGACCGTCCCAGTCGTCGGGCAGCAGGATGCGACTCATGTCGGGATGCCCGTCGAAGCGGATCCCGAACAGGTCGAACGTCTCGCGCTCGTGGTTGGTCACACCTGGGTGCAGGTGCGTCAACGTCGGGACCAACGGATCGTCGGCGGGAACCTGGAGCCGGATGCGGATGCGTCGATGCGCGACGTGGTCGAGGAAGTT
>JAFDWA010000439.1 GCA_018268735.1 Actinomycetota bacterium
CCCAATGTACCCCGGCAGTCGGACAGCGTCACGAGTCGGTGTGGACGTAGCCTCCGGCGCATGGTCGATCCCGTCCCGTCCGCTGACCGTTCCAACCAGACACCGTCAGACCACGTCGCGGCCGTTCGTCCGTCCGATGTGGCGGCGATGCCGGACCTCCCGGCAAACCTCGGCGACCTGCGTGGGTCGAGATGGGAGTCCATGCCCGTCAAGCACGAGATCCGCCGCAACGCCGCCGAACGGATCCGCCGCGGCATGCCGCTGTTCCCGCACGTGCTCGGCTACGAGGACACCGTCTTCCCCCAACTCGAGAACGCGCTGCTCGCGGGTCACGACATCATCTTCCTCGGCGAGCGCGGCCAGGCGAAGACCCGGATGATCCGCTCGCTCGTGGACCTGCTCGACGAGTGGATGCCGATCGTCGAGGGGTCCGAGATCAACGACGACCCGTACGCTCCGGTGTCTGCCCACGCCCGCTCGCTCGTCGCGGAGGCCGGCGACGAGACCCCGATCGCCTGGGTGCACCGCTCGGCCCGCTTCGGAGAGAAGCTCGCCACCCCGGACACGGCGATCGCGGACCTCATCGGCGAGGTCGACCCGATCCGAGTCGCCGAGGGCCGATACCTCTCCGACGAGCTCACCCTCCACTACGGGCTCGTCCCCCGCACCAACCGTGGCATCTTCGCGATCAACGAGCTGCCCGACCTCGCCGAGCGCATCCAGGTCGGACTCCTCAACGTGCTGGAGGAGCGGGACATCCAGATCCGCGGCTACAAGATCCAGCTGCCGCTCGACCTGCTGCTCGTCGCATCGGCGAACCCCGAGGACTACACGAACCGTGGACGGCTCATCACCCCGCTCAAGGACCGGTTCGGTTCGCAGGTCCGCACCCACTACCCGCTGGACGTCGAGACCGAGGTCGCGATCGTCGAACAGGAGGCGGACCCGTTCACCGTCGACGGCGTCACGGTCTCCGTGCCCGATCACATGAGCGACATCGTCGCCACGATCAGCCAGCTCGCCCGCCAGAGCCCGCACATCTCGCAGCGCTCCGGGGTGTCGGTCCGGCTGTCGGTGTCGAACCAGGAGACGATGGTCGCCAACGCCGCCCGTCGGGCTTTGGCCGCCGGCGAGACCGAGGTCGTGCCCCGGGTCTGCGACCTCGAGGCGCTGCCCGCTTCGACCGCCGGCAAGATCGAGATCGAGACGCTGGAGGAGGGCCGCGACGAGCAGGTGCTCGACCACCTCGTCCGCTCCGCGGTGCTGACGGTGTTCCGCGAGCGGGTGCGTCCCGAGACGTTGACGAAGGTCGTCGACGCGTTCGAGGGCCACGACCCGATCGAGACCGGCGAGGACGTGCCGGCCTGCTCGTACGTCGAGCTGCTCACCGACCTGCCCGAGCTCGGCGCTCCGGTCGACAGCCTGGTGGGCGAGCAGGCCAGCCCCGGGGTCATCGCCTCGGCGGTGGAGCTCGTGCTGGAGGGGCTGCACCTGTCGAAGCGGCTGAACAAGGATGCCGTCGGCGGTCGCGCTCAGTACCGCTCGCGCGGCTGATGTGCTGATCCGTCGCGACGCCGCCGGCACATCACACGAGCTCGGCGCGTCTCGCGGCGAGGTCCGAGCTGCGACGTGCCGGGTTCGGGATGGGTGCGGGGCGTAGCCTGCGCGCATGGTCCGTCCCCGCTTCCGCTACTCGCCCTGGGACGGCACCCAAACCGGCTTCGAGGTCGACGCACTCGACGTCATGGAGCAGCTCACCGACGATCTGCTCTACCACGGCGACCTCAACGCGGCGCTGCGCCGGATGGTGCAGCAGGGCTTCGAGGACCGCAACGGCGAGCGGATCCAGGGCCTGCGCGAGATGCTCGACCAGCTCCGCGAGCAACGTCGGGACCTGCTCGACCGGTTCGACCTCGGCGGCGTCTACGACGACATCGCCGACGAGCTGGACGAGGTCGTCGCCCGGGAGCGCGACGAGCTCCAGCGCCAACTCGACGCGGCGCGCGAGTCCGGCGACGCCCGTCGCAGCGAGCTGAC
>JAFDWA010000043.1 GCA_018268735.1 Actinomycetota bacterium
CCGCCACCTCGAGCGCGGCCTGCAGGAGCGATCCGGGCTGTCCCGACAGGACTTCGCGGTGCTCGTGGCTCTTGCGGAGTCCTCCGAGGAGGTCGTCTGCCCGTTCGACATCTGCCAGGCGCTGGGACGGGAGCAGAGCCGGCTGTCGCACCAGCTGTCACGGATGCAACGACGGGGGCTCATCGCTCGACATCCCTGCTCCGAGGACGGCCGCGGCGCTGCAGTGACCCCCGCAAGCGGCCCTCGCCACCGGGACACGTCCTTCCCACCGGGACACGTCCTTCCGAGAGGGACACGTCATTGCGGCCGGGAAGCATCCCTGCCACGAAGGGGGCGAGATCGCAGGACACCCTGCCGCAGCAGGACACCCTGCCGCAGCAGGGGGCCTGGCTGGTGGGTGTGGCTGGCTGGTGGGCGTACACGGACTTGAACCGTGGACCTCTTCCGTGTCGAGGAAGCGCTCTGGCCAACTGAGCTATACGCCCGCGAGGGCGACAATGTAGCAGCCCGACGGGGCCGGCCCTCACGCCCGCACGCACCGTCAGCCGACGCCGACTCGATCTTCCTGATCGGGCGCCAGCGCGCCCACCGCCACCACGACCATGAGGCCGACGACGAACAGCATCCAGAGGCCCGCACCCGGGCCGCTGCGGACGTTGCGCAACCCGAGTCCCCACTCGAGGACGCTGAACACCATGAGCGCGATGCCGGTCGACGTCGCGAGCAGCCGTCCGGATCGCAGGTGCTCCGACGCGACCAGCACGCCGGCCACGGCGAGCAGGACGCCGCCGAGGACGGCCACCCAGCCCCGACCGAGCGAGCCGTCGAACTGATGCCAGCCGGTTTCGGAGCCGCTGGCGAAGGCCCCGACGTCACGCCACCCCATGAGGCTGCTCGCGCCGGCAGCCAACGCAGCAAGGAGCAGGATCGCAGTGAGCACGAGATCCCGTCGCGACGACTCCTCGACGATCGCAGCCGGCTGCGGTGCCACACCGCCGAGAGGTGCACCGCTGTGCCAGGCGGCGGCCTCAGCGTTGCCGGACTGCAGCGGCACCGACGGCGTCGCGGGACCAGGGACGCCGTCGACGAGGCCGTTGTTCGGTGGGTCGGTCACCGGCACAGCTTGCCATGCAGCTCGGCCGACTCCGCTCGCGACCCGACACCGTCCTCAGGCTCCCCACCTCCGGATCGGTCCGACTCGGCCCTCATGGGCGTCGCCACAGTGCGAACGGCAGGACCAGGCCGGAACCGGCGCCACGGAGACCCTCGGCGACCACGGTCATCGTCCAGCCGGAGCGGACCACGTCGTCGACCAGCAGCCCCGGCCCGAGCGGCAGACCAGTCGTGTAGGAGAACGCGTCGATCACGTTCGCGGCCTGCGTGAGCGAGTTCTCCATCGCCTTCTGCGGTGGGGCATCCGGGCGGATGCGTTGCACCGCCTCCACGAGCTCGAGCCGACCGACCTCCGCGAGCCGGCGGGCCAGTCCGCTCACGAGCAGCGGTCGGGTGCGACTCGGGATCCACGTCACCCACGTGGGACGCCTCCCCCAGTCCCACGCCTTGAGCGCGGCAGCGACGCCCCGCAGCAACGCGTCATCGGGTTCGGCATCCGCTCCGGCGAAGATCGGCCCGAGGACCTCCGCCCAGCCCGGATCCGTGCCGTGCGCGAGCGCCCGGCCCTCCTCGGCCCGGAGCTCCGCGGGGATGCGTCCGCGCCGGCCGTCGAGGTGCTGCGGCCACTGCTTGCGGGCCTCGACTCGGACGACCGCGCTGCGGAGGTGCTGCGCTGCGGCGGCCTCGAGATCCGGATCCACGTGGTCCTCGACGGGCCGACCGGTGCAGTTGTCGCACCGACCGCAGTCCCCGGCACCCGGGTCGTCCAGCGCCTCCCGGAGGAGACGCAGGCGGCACCCCGTCGATGCGAGGTAGTCACGCATCGAACGCTGCTCGGCTCGACGCATCTCGGCGAGGTCAGCATGGCGCACCTCGTCGTAGCTCCACTCCCGACCCGTGCGCGACCAGCGCGAGCCGGCTCGCTCCACGGCACCCTCGACGTCGAGGACCTTCAGGAGCAGCTCGAGTCGGCCCCGTCGCAGGTTGACCGCCCCTTCCAGGTCCGATAGCGAGCACGGACCGCTGCGTTCGAGCACCGACAGCACCTCCTCGACCGTGCGTCGTGGCGGCACCGCCGCAGCGTCGAAGTAAGCCCAGACATCGGCATCGGTCGGCGTCGGCACCAGGACGACCTCGGCGTCGGTGCCGCCACGGCCGGCTCTGCCGACCTGCTGGTAGTAGCTCACCGGTGAGGAAGGCGACCCGATGTGGACGACGAACGCCAGCGCGGCGTTGTCGTAGCCCATGCCGAGCGCCGAGGTCGCGACGACGCATCGGATGTTGCCGCGGTCCAACTCGGCTTCGATCGCCGCCCGCCCCTCGGCATCGGTGGCGCCCGTGTAGGCGGCCGTGGTGATGCCGCAGCCGGCCAGGAAGCTCGCCGTGCGCTCCACCTCGGCCACCGTGAGGCAGTACACGATCCCCGGACCGGGCCGCTCCCGCACCCATCCGGCGAGCCACGCGAGGCGACGTGCGCCGCTCGACTGCGACACGACACCGAGTCGCAGCGACGGGCGGTCGAGGGACCCGCGGAAGGTGAGCGTCCCGGATCCGATCTGCTCGGCCACATCACGCTCGACCCTGGCGTTGGCCGTCGCGGTCGCGGCCAGGACCGGGACGCCGTCGGGCAGCTGCGACAGCACATCGGCGATCCGCCGGTAGTCCGGCCGGAAGTCGTGGCCCCAGTCCGAGATGCAGTGGGCCTCGTCCACCACGACCAGGCCCACGGCCGAGGTGAGAGGAGCGAGCACCTCTGCACGGAAGCGCGGGTGGTTCAGCCGCTCGGGGGAGATGAGCAGCACGTCCACCTCGTCGTCGCGGATCCGCGACTCGATCGCCGCCCACTCGGCGTCGTTCGCCGAGTTGATCGTCTCGGCGCGGATGCCGGCGCGCCTCGCAGCAGCGACCTGGTTGCGCATGAGCGCGAGCAGCGGTGACACCACGAGCGTCGGACCAGCACCTTGCTCCCTCAGGAGCGACGTCGCGATCCAGTACACCGCCGACTTCCCCCAACCGGTCGCCTGGACGAGCAGCACCCGCTCGCGGCCGTCGACCAGGGCGAGGATCGCCGCCTCCTGGTCCGGACGGAGGCGTGCATCCGGACCTGCCAGCGCTGCGAGCGTCGAGACGGCGCTCGCCGGCAGGACGGCGCTCGACGGGTGCTGGAGGACGTCAGGATCGGTCACGGTCACGGTTGCAAGGATCGCGGAGCCCTGTGACAGCCGGGATCCCTCGACGTGGGAGCGCCCCGGTTCCGGGTCGCCGTCCGGTGGCGGAACGGGCAGGACCACCACCGGACGGCATGCGGAGGCGACGACGGGAATCGAACCCGTGTACAAGGCTTTGCAGGCCTCTGCCTCACCACTCGGCCACGTCGCCCGGAGCGCACCAGCGTAGTGCGCCGGGTGACCGTCCCGGAACGACCGTGCCGGTCTGGAACGACGGTGCGGGTCCGGAAGGACCGTGCCGGTCTGGAAGGACCGTCCAGGTCTGGAAGGACCGTGGGGCTCCGGACGCCCCGCAGGTGCGGGGATCCGAGAATGGAGCGGACGACCGGCCTCGAACCGGCGACCTCAACCTTGGCAAGGTTGCGCTCTACCAACTGAGCTACGTCCGCGAGGACCGCTGATGGTAGCAGAGGCGACCGGACCGACAAGTTGGCGCCGGGTGCCAGCAGGCCCCGCCCCCGTCGGCGATCACCGAGGAGGGCCGTCCGGTCAGGCTCCGCTGATGCGCGTGGCGAGCTCGACGGCGAGCACCACGTCGGTGATCCCGTCGACGGTGGAGAGCCGTGTCGGATCCGAGAAGGTGAGCAGTGCGACATGTCGGTCGTGGCAACCGCGGACGACCAGCTCGGGGCCGAGGTCGAAGGAGTCGACGATCGGCTCCCAACGTCGGGCGTTCACGATGAGGACGCGGTGCTCGGTCAGGACGATCGCCGCGGGGTGGCCGAGCATCTGACCGGCGACGACCACCTCGACGACCTCGTGCGCGCCGAGCAGCGCACCGGCCACGCAGATCGCCGTCGCCGCCTGCTCCGAGTCGCTCGGCAGCATCCGGGCGACCGACGCGGCGAGGCCGTGCGCGTCGTCGCGGACCTCGGACATCGCCGGCGGTGGGTGCACTGTGGAAGTGCGGTGCTCCCATGGCTCGTCCGGCGGAGCCGGCGGCGCACCGCTGAGATCGACGTCGAGGATCTCGGGAGCAGGCAGGACCTCGGGCGCAGGCAGGACCTCGGGCGCAGGCGGGGGCAGATCGGCGAACAGGTCGCTGTCGGCATCGCGGAGACGAGCGCCGCAGTTGCCGCAGAGCTCCGCATCGACAGGGATCTGATGGCGGCAGTACGGGCACGGCCAGCCCCACGTCGCATCGGCACCCATGGATCCAGGCTACGGGATCGTCGTCGACTCGCTACCCGGCTCGAGCGGCCCGTGATCGTCGTCGGGGAGCTCGGGGGGCGGTGCGACGTGCAACGGATCGTCGGCCGAGGCTGCGCCGAGCGTCGCAGGCGCAGCCACCCTCGCCCCGACCGCCGGTCCCGTGGCCGGCGCCCTCTCGTGCCCGGCGACCGAGCGGGCGTCGGCGGGGACGTGCCCGGCCCCTCCGAGGTCATCCGGGCCTCGGCCGGGCCGGGTCCGGATCCAGAAGACGACGGTGACAGCGCTGATCAGCGCCGCGAGCCCGAGCAGCCCCACCACAGAGCGGTTGAGCCGTGTCGTCGCGCTGTCGCTGGCGGTCGCACGTTGCCCGAGCACCGGCACCGTCGTGCCCGGACGGGCGACGGTCGTCGGCGCCGCTGTCGTCGCGGCCTCGGTCGTGGGCGCCGTCGTCGGGGTCTCCGTCGTCGGGGTCTCCGTCGTCGGGGCTGCGGTCGATCTCTCGGTGGTCGACCGCGTCGAGCGGCCAGGCACCACAGTTGCGCGCTGCGGCAGGGTCGTCGTGGCGCGAGCACCGAGTCCGTCCGAAGGTCCAGGTGACGCCGTCGCTCCCGCAGCGGCAGCGACCGCCGCCGACAGCACGACGACCAGCGTCACCACGAACACCCCCCGGAGCAGGCGCTCGGCACACCTGCTCCGAGCAGGAAGGGTCGACGACGGTCGAGCGGGTCCCGTCGATTCGCCGCGTCCAGCGGTGCAGCTCGGCCGCTCCGAGGAGCCCTGTGGTCGTCGCGACATCGCGCGCACCCTACCGGCCACGGTGCGCGCACCGATGCCACCGACACCACCGGTCGTGACCTCCCAACGGCAACGAGGCTCCCGACGGATCGATCCTCATCGAGCATCGATCGCGTCGAGCGCCGCCAGCACGTCGCGCGCCACGTCGTCGGGATCCTCGAGGCCGACCGACATGCGGATCGTCCCGGCCCCGATGCCAGCCTGCTCGAGCTCGTCGGGCAGCAGTCCCACGTGGGTCGTCGACGCAGGGTGGGTGACCAGCGTCTCGGGACCGCCGAGCGAGGTCGCAAGGCGACAGATGCGGGTGGACTCGACGAACCGCGAGCCCGCTGCCAGGCCACCGACCAGGTCGAAGGTCAGCAGACCACCCGTCAGGCGCATCTGACGGGCGGCGAGATCGTGCTGAGGGTGCGAGGCAAGTCCTGGGTGGCGCACCTCCGCGACCCGGTCGTCGGCCTCCAGCAACCGGCCGAGGCGCAGCGCCGTGTCGGTCTGCCGGCGCAGGCGGACACCGAGGGTCCGCAGGCCACGGAGTCCTCCGGCTGCGTCGAACGGGGAGGCGTTCGCACCCTGGAGCACGGCGAACCCCCAGATCCAGTCGAGCAGCTCACGGCTCCCCGCCACGACGCCGAGCGTCACGTCGTTGTGCCCGCCGATCGCCTTGGTCGCGGAGTGCAGGGACAAGTCGATTCCGAAGTCCAGCGGACGCTGCCCGAGCGGTGTGCCGAAGGTCGAGTCGACCACCTTCATCGGGCCGGGGATCCGACCCAGTGCTTCGAGGTCCACCAGGTCGAGCCGCGGGTTGGCCGGCGTCTCGGCGAGCAGCAGCATCGTACGGCCTGGGCGCACCGCATCAGACCAGGCACCTGCGTCGGTCCCGTCGACGAAGGTCACGTCGATGCCGAAGCGCGGGCACGCTCCCTGGAGGAGGAGCTGGGTGCCACCGTAGAGCTGACGTTGGGCGACGACGTGGTCGCCGGAGGAGCACAGCCCGAGCACGACCGCAGCGATCGCGCCCATCCCCGACGCGAACGCGCGGGCGGCTTCGGCGCCCTCGAGCTCGGCGACCGCGTCGGCGAAGTCGTTGACCGTCGGATTGCCGTAGCGGCTGTAGAACACGTCGGCGGTCGTCGACGTCGCCATCCGGCGACCCTCGTCGACGGTCGGGACCACGAAGGTCGACGACGGAACGATCGTGGGAGCGAGCGCCGCTCCGTTGCGGGTCCGGCCGGCCAGGATCGCCGTCGTCTCGGGCGCCAGGCCCGTCGGTGCGGCCTCCGGGAGCGTGAGGTCGTCCACCGGTTCGTTCGCCATCATGTCTCCTCGAGGAAGGTCCGCAGCGGTTCGCTGAGCTGGGTGGTCTCGATCAGGAAGCCGTCGTGGCCGTGCGGCGAGTCGATGTCGACCCATGTGACCTCGCCACCGACCGAGCGGATCCCGTCGGCGAGCACGTGCTGCTGGATCGGCGGGTACAGGCCGTCGGAGCGGACCGCGGCGACGAGCGCCGGCGCGGAGATCCGGGCGAGTGCCGCCTCCGTGCTGCCGCGACCACGTGCGACGTCGTGCAGATCCATCGCCCGGTTCAGGCGGATGTAGCTGTTGGCGTCGAAGCGCCGCGCGAGCTTGAGGCCGTGGTAGTCGAGGTAGCCCTCGATGTCGAACAGGGGCCCGAGGGTGAAGTCGAGCCGGTCGAGCAGGGTGCGGTGGAAGCGCTCGGTGAACACCTCGTCGCTGCGGTAGGTGACCTGTGCGCACATCCTCGCGACCGCCAACCCGCGGTGCGGTCCGTCGCCGTCCGGCGCGTCGTAGTAGTCGCCGCCCCGGAATCGCGGGTCCGCCTGGATGGCCATGCGCCCGATGTGGCTCCACGCGATCTGCTGGGCCGATGCTGCTGCAGTGGTCGATGCCACGACCAGCGACCCGACGCGGTCGGGGAACATGGTCGCCCACTCGAGCGCCTGCATTCCTCCCATCGACCCTCCCACCACCGCGCGCCACCGACGGATCCCGAGGTGATCTGCGAGGAGCGCCTGGACCCGGACCATGTCGCGGATACTGACCACAGGGAACCGGGAGCCGTAGGGACGACCGGTCGCCGGCTCGCTCGACGCGGGTCCTGTGGTCCCCTGGCAACCGCCGAGGACGTTGGTGCACACGACGAACCAGCGGTCCGTGTCGAGCGGCAGGCCGGGACCGACGAGTGCGTCCCACCAGCCGGGTGTGGGCTGTCCGGGCCCGGAGCGGCCCGACACGTGCGCGTCACCGGTGAGCGCGTGGCACACGAGGACGGCGTTCGAGCAGTCGGGCGCCATCTCGCCGAAGGTCTCGTAGGCGACCTCCACCTCGGTGAGGGTCCCTCCGCCCTCGAGGCGGAACGGCCGACCCGACGTCGGGTCGGTGACCGTGGCGAAGCGACGCCCGGCCGGCGGGCGGCCGGGACGCCAGGCTCCGCTTGCGGGGATGTCGTGGTCGTGGAGGCTCGGGGTCACGTGGCTCGGCGTCGTGCTCGTCGGGGTCGGTCGTCAGTGCTCAGCGGTCGGAGGGCCAGCATCTCGGTGGGGCCAGAGGATGGCACCGGACGAGGCCGGACCCGGGAACCCGCGCGAGCGCGAGCTGTTCGGACACGTGGTTGCCACCGGCTCGGCCGGTCGGCCACATCCCCGCCGAAGCGGGATGGCACCTTGGGTGTCCGTCCCAGGTTGCCGGACCCCGTTCGGGGCCACTCCTGATGATCGCTCCACGAAACACGCTCCGAGCCACCGCGGTCAAGCAGGAACGAGGCGGTCCGACCACCACCCGACGAGCTCCTCGGCGCGCTCGACGGCGTACGCGTCGCACATGACCTCGCCGAAGGCGCGGAATCGCTCCACGCGGGCGCGGGTGGGGCGTTGCTGCAGGTCTCGGATCAGCGTCGCCCCATGCGACCACGCCCGACGGTCGCCAGGGAGCGGAACCGAGCGCAGCGACGCGGCCGAGATCCGCACGGACCGGACCGACAGCCCGCTGCCCGCTGCGCTGCGCACGAGGTGCGCCGCGACCGGCGGCGAGCTGATCACGGCGAGGAGATCCCACACGTCGACGACCGCGGCTCCGCCGGGCTCGACGGACACCACAGGGGTCACGGGGACGAATCGGCCGGTCGGGTCCGCGACCGCCTCGGGGATCCGGGTCTGGGTGGCGACCATGACCTTCGGGACCGATCGAGCGCCCACCCACTCCGCCACGCGCGGGGCACGCCGTCGCAGCGCGCGACGGTCGAGGCGCGGGTCGACCACCGTGCGGCCACCGAGTCGTCGTGGGGAGCGGCGGTCCATCGTGGCCACGTCGAGCATCCCGACGGTCACCAGCGGCGAGGCGCCCGCCGACCACCCCTCGTCCCCCCGACACCGCGCCGACGATGCGAGCGCGTAGAACTCGTCCCGGAACCCCGCGGTGACGTGAGCGACGTCCCCGATCGTCGCGGCGGCGTCCGCGCCGGCAGCGGAGCCGCCCCGCCGCGACGCCTCGATGCGGGCAGCGGGGACGCCGAGCCCCGTCGCCAGCAGCGGCGCCCACGACTCGCCGTGAGCCGGAACCGGGGCGTCGCCGCCGTCCGATGCGGTCGGACCCCATCGCAGCTCGACCCGAGCAGGTCCTGCATCGCCGGAGGTTCGTCGCAGCACCGGCGCGCACACGTCGACGGCAGCGTCGAAGTGCCGCCCGTCGTCGGCCCACAGCGAGACCAGCGCGGCGTCGAGCAGCACCCGGTCCCGGACGGTCGCGGCGTCACGGGCGGCGAGCACCGACTGCGGCTGGATCATGACAGCGACGCCCTCCGGTCCCAGCAGCTCCACAGCGACGAGAAGGAACGAGGCCGCCGCATCGACGTACGGCCCGAGCGTGCCGAAGCGGTGCCGAATCGCGTCACGTCCGGCCTCGTCACGGGCGGTGTCCCGGGTGCGCTGCGCGAGGAACGGGGGGTTCCCCACGACCAGATCCGCCGCACCGACCCAGCTCGGCGCAGAGCGGAGCGGGTCGAACGTCCGGATCTCCGGCG
>JAFDWA010000440.1 GCA_018268735.1 Actinomycetota bacterium
CAGGATCGCTTGACCATCGCACCGGTGTCGATGCGAGCAGAACCGTCGACGGCCGGCTCGAACGAGCCGCGCAGCCCGTCGATCAGGTCGAGGTGCGCCTGCAGGTACGACTCCGGCGTTCCGGCGTCGATCCAGTACGCCGAGGACTCCAGCCCGAACAGCTGGCCGCGTTCGACGAGCGCGGGGAAGACCTCACGCTCGATGGAGCAGCGCGCGCCCAGCGGGACCAGGTCGAGCACCTCCGGCTCCAGCACGTAGGTCCCGGCGTTGATCCAGTGCGTCGGGGCTGCTCCCGGGGCCGGCTTCTCGATGAAGGCCTGCACGCGTCCGTGCTCGTCGAGCGGCACCACCCCGTAGCGGGACGGGTCCTCGACGCGGGTCAGCGCGATCGTCCCAAGCCCACCGCTGCGTCGATGCGCGCTCCACAGCTCGCGCACGTCGAGGTCGGTGAGCACGTCGCCGTTGAGCGCGAGGAAGGTGCCGTCGACTTCTGCGGCACGCGCTGCGAACGCGACCGCTCCGCCGGTGTCGAGCGGTTCTGGCTCCACGGCGCAGCGCACGGGGATCCCGGCGACGCGGCTGTCCGGGTACTCCCGGCGGAAGACGTCGGGTTGGTAGCCGAGCGAGAGGACGACCTCGTCGACGCCCGAGGAGGCGAGGTGCTCGACGACGCGCTCCAGCATCGTGATGCCACCCATCGGCAGCATCTGCTTGGGAACCGAGAGCGTGAGCGGGCGCAAGCGGGTGCCGAAGCCCCCGACGAGGATGACTGCCTTCACGTCAGCCCTTCGGCTTGGTCGTCGTCGACGTCGCCTTGGGTGCGGTCGAGGTCGCGGCCGCTGAAGTCGTGGTCGGCTGCGAGGATGCCGTGGTCGGCGCCGAGCTCGGCGGGGCGACCGACGTCGTCGCGCTGTTCAGACCCCCGGTGGACTGTCCGGGCTCGACGTCCTTGGGGTTCGCCAGCTCGGTCATCGACGCCGGCAGCTTCGGCTTCCAGTCGGGTGGGTTGAACGAGAGGACGAACGCCTGGCCGTTCTCGGTGAACCGCACGTCGTTGATCGCCGAGCCGGTCACCTTCTTGGGTTCGGTCTTGTCGCTCGCCTGGGGAGGCCACACGTAGAGGGCGACCTCGGCCTTCTTGCCGTCGCACTTCTGACCGTTCGTCTTCGTCGTGCCGTCGGGCATCTTGATCGAGTCGTCGGTGACGGTGAGCCCGATCGCCTCGGCGAACTTCGCGAACGTCGCGTTGGATCCGGTCGCGCTCGCGGTGAACGGGTGGATGTGGATCAGCCCGTCCTGGTGGGTGTGGATGCCGAGCCGGTCCGGGCCGGCGTCGGCGGGGTTGCCCTGCGCGACACCGCAGAGGTTCGTCGCGTACGCCGCATGCCAGTGATCACGGGTCGTCGGTGACACCGTGGCGGTGGCCTGGCGGCTGTCGCGAGCAAGCGCGACCAGCACGATGCCGACCACGACGATCGCTGCCACGAGCGCCGGATAGGCCAGGTTCCGCCGTTGTCCGGGGCTGCGGCTGACACCCGCCTGCTGGACGCGGCGGATCTTCTTGGAGGAGGAGGCCTTGCCCATACGGGCCTAGAACGTAGCGCCTGAGCGCCTCCGAGCCGAACCGGGGCGGAGCTGATCCCGGACGCGTTCAGCGTCGAGCGCGACGCCGCAGGCGGTCGACCCGGACGTCCTCGAACAGTCGCTCGTAGCTCTCCGCCACTGCTGCCGGTGACACCCACCCCTCCACGAAGGCCCGGCCCGACGCCCCCATCGACACCAACGTGTCCGGGTCGGCGAGGAGCGAATCGAGCGCGTCGACGAAGGCGTCGGCGTCGTCGGGAGCGATCGACACCCCCGCTCCGGCCCGCTCGATCGTGGTCGCGACCTCGGTGCCCGCGTCGACGCTCGCCAGGACCGGTCTGGCGGCGGCCAGGATCGAGTACAGCTTGGACGGCACGCTCGATCGGGCGAGACCGGTCTTCAACGGCACCAGATGGAGGTCGGCGGTGGCGAGGACCTCCGGGAGG
>JAFDWA010000441.1 GCA_018268735.1 Actinomycetota bacterium
TCCATGTCGGCGAAGGGGTCGAGGTAGCCGAGCATCAGCTGCGGAGCGCGGACCCGGATCTCACCCTCGGAGCCGGGCACCACCGCCTGGCCGTCGATGCCGACGATCCGGAGCTCCACCCCCTGCACCGGTCGCCCCTCGCTCGTCGCGAGCTCGGTGTCGGAGTCCGTCACGTCGGCCATCGTCAGGATCGGCGCCTCGGTGAGGCCGTAGCCGGACAGGACAGGGACGTCGAACAGCGCGCGGACCTCCTCGACGATGCCGGGCGGCTTCGGTGCGCCGCCGCCGGGGAAGGCCCTGACGTTCGGGAACACGGGATACACGTGACGGCGCTGCTCCGCGATGTACGCCTGGTGGAACACCGTGCCGGCACCCGCGAGCGTCACCCCTTCGCGTGAGAGCACCTCTGGCGTGGTCCGTGGGTCGAAGGACTCCGTCAGGATGAGCCCGCATCCCGTCTGCAGGCTCGTCAGCAGCCACACGATCCCGCCGATGTGGGTGAAGGGGAACACGAGCGCGGCCCGGTCCGCGGAGATGACCGCGAGGCGGCCTGCCATGGCGCTCGCCGCGGCGGCGATCGTACCGTCGGTGTGCTGGGCGCCCTTCGGGTCCGCGGTCGTCCCCGAGGTGTAGAAGACCCATCGGACCGGCTGGTCCGCCGGGTCGATCGCCGACGGCAGGTCCGGCAGGCTCGACGGATCGCCCTGCGGCAGCGCCCGGTCGGCGACGAGCACCCGCATGCCGCGACCCTGACGTTCGGCGATCCCCGTCGCCATCGACTCGAAGTCGTGGTCGCGCCACGTCGAGGGCACCACCAGCAGCCGCGCATCGGTCTGGTCGGTGGCGAACCCGACCTCCCGCTCGCGCAGGATCGGCAGCAGCGGGTTCTGGACCGCACCGAGCCGCGACAGCGCCACCACGAGCACGAGCGACTCGATCCACGTCGGCAGCTGCCACGACACGTGGTCACCGGCACCGACGCCGGAGGCCATGAGGCCCGCTGCGGTGCGCTCGCCCTCGGACCAGAGCTCCGCGAACGTGAGCGTCCGCATGTCCTCGTCGACGGCGAGGAGCGCGTCGGGGGTCTCGTCGACCCGACGTTCCATCAGCTCCCAGAGTGTCCGACCCTGCAACATGTCCGTCCCCTTGCCGTGCGACGCCAGCATAGGGAACCCCGAGCCCCCACCCGGGCTCGATCGGCCGTGATCAGCGTCCGGTGCAGGGACCGGTTCCGACGACGCTGAGGGTGTCGCCCTCGACGTGGAGCACGAGGTCGAGCGGATGGTCGCTCAACACCAGGCCGGCTGCCTGCAGCGTGGCGACGTCGGGCGGGTACGAGCCGTTCATGGCGCGGTAGGACTCCGCGGCGGTGGTCACCGTCTGGCGGTCCGCCACGCACCTGGCTGCTCGCGCCCGGTCGACCTGGCCTGCCGGGTTCAGCTCGACGGTCCCCGGCGTCGTCGACGACGGGGCCCGGCCGGTCGGCCCGGCCGATGCCGCAGGGCCGACCTTCGATCCACTGCTCCCCATCGCATCGAGCACCTTGACCGACAGGAGCGCCATGATCGCGATCGTCACCAGGATGCCGAGCAGCCCGAACACGGCGAGGATCCCGCGGCCGCTGAAGCGTGGACCCCCGTAGCGCTGCCCGCGGACGCCGTGCAGCGGTGGCGGTGCCGCGGAGGTCGGCGACGCCGGAGGATGCGGCGGAACCGAGCCCCAGGGTGGTGGTGTCGGAGGAACCTGAGCAGACGGAACCTGGACCGGCGGCACTGGGGCCGGCGGTGGATCCCACGGCGATCTGTGACCCGAGTCCCGTGTCGGGCTCGACGCGACCGGGTGATCGTCCGCTGACGGATCGCTGGGTGCTGGCGGGTCCACCACGTTCGCCTCCTGCCGGCCGCTCGACCTCAGAGTACGGCGACAGGAGCAGTCGGCGCGGAGGTGGCACCGACGATCGGCTCGGGCGCAGCGACGAGCAGCACGTCACCGCGACCGGCCTCAGCGCACGCGACCGCCAGCTCCTCGAG
>JAFDWA010000442.1 GCA_018268735.1 Actinomycetota bacterium
CGGCGGGAGCACCATCCCGTCGCCCGACGAGCACGTCCGGCGGACGGTCCTCGACAACGGGATGCGGGTCGTCACCGACCGCCTGCCCTCCTCGAAGGCCGTCGCCGTGTCCGTCTGGGTCGGCGTCGGCGGTCGCGACGAGTCCGACGAGATCTCCGGCGCATCGCACTTCCTCGAGCACCTGCTCTTCAAGGGAACCGAGGAGCGCGATGCGAAGGCGATCGCGGTCGCCGTCGACGCCGTCGGCGGTGACATGAACGCCTTCACCGCGAACGAGCACACCGCCTACTACGCGAGAGTCCCAGCGGCGGAGGCCCACGTCGGCATCGGGCTCCTGCTCGACGTGGTCGAACGCCCGGCCTTGCGGCCGACGGAGTTCGCCGGCGAGCGCGAGGTCATCCTGGAGGAGCTCGCCGCAGCCGACGACGATCCCGACGACGTGGCGTCGGTCCGTCTCTTCGAGTCGCTGTTCCCCGGTCACCCGCTGGGTCGGGAGGTGCTCGGATCCGCGGAGTCGATCGACGGGCTGGACCGCGACCGGGTCGCAGCGTTCTTCGAGCGCTGGTACCAGCCGGTGAACCTGGTCGTGGCCGCGGCGGGCGACATCGACCACGGCCTGCTGGTCGAGGAGGTCGAGCAGCGCTTCGGCGGCCGTGGCGCTGGCGCGACGCCGGTCCGCGCCGAACCCGGCGACTCGGTCGTCGCTGAGGTCACCACCGAGCGGCCGGTCGAGAGCGTGCACCTCGCGATGGGGTGGCGGGCGCTGTCGGTGCACGACGAGGACCGGTTCGCGCTCGCGCTGCTGAACCACGTGTTCGGGTCTGGGCCGTCGAGCCGCCTGTTCCAGGAGGTGCGTGAGGACCGGGGACTGACCTATTCGATCTCCTCGGGCGTGTCGCACCACGTCGACACCGGAGCGCTCACGGTCCACTGCGGGACGGCGGCTGCCAAGGTCGACGAGCTGATCGACGTGGTCGGGAGGATCGTCGACGACGTCGTGTCCCACGGGATCGATCGCGAGGAGCTGGCTCGGGCGAAGGGGTCGATCCGCGGCGCCTACCTGATGGGCTACGAGGACGTCGGGTCGCGGATGACCCGGCTCGGAGTGGGCGAGATCATGCGGGGCGGCGTCACCCCGATCGACGAGCACATCGCTCGCCTCGAGGCGGTGACGCTCGAGGACGTGCGCCGCGTGGCGCAGCGCGTCCTCGGCTCGCCCCACGTGCTGTCGACCGTGCGCCCGGGCTGAGCCAGTCGCGGGAGCCCAGTCGCCCCGCGGAGCCGAGCGGTCCGCGAAGCCGAGTCGTCAGTCCGGGATGGCGGTCTCTGCGCGCTCCACCTCGTCGCGCGTCACGCCGAGCACGAACAGGATCGCGTCGAGGTACGGGACGTTCACGGTCGTGTCGGCGGCCTCCTGCACCACCGGCTTCGCGTTGAACGCGATGCCGAGGCCGGCGGTCGCCAACATGTCGAGGTCGTTGGCTCCGTCGCCGACAGCGACGGTCTGGCTGAGCGGGATCCCCTCGGCGTCCGCGAAGCTCCGCAGGAACTGCGCCTTGGCGGCACGATCGACGACCTCACCCAGCACCTCGCCGGTGAGTCGGTCCCCGTCGAGCTCGAGGACGTTCGCCCGTGCGTGGTCGAGGCCCAGCTCCCCGACGAGGCCGTCGGTGAAGTCGGTGAAGCCGCCAGACACGATGCCGACGGTGTAGCCGAGCCGCTTGAGGGTCCGCACGAAGGTGCGGGCACCAGGGGTCAGGCGCATCCTCGTCCGTGCACGCTCGAGCGCTGCCCGGTCGAGGCCGCGGAGCCGCCGGACGCGCTCGCGCAGCGCGCTCTCGAAGTCGAGCTCGCCGGCCATCGCCCGCTCGGTCACCTCGCGGACCTCCTCGACGCATCCGGCCTCCTCGGCGAGCAGCTCGATCACCTCGTCCTGGATCAACGTCGAGTCCACGTCGAGCACGACGAGTCGCTTCGCCCTTCGCTCGAGTCCCGCCGGTTGCAGCGCGACATCGAGGCGGTG
>JAFDWA010000443.1 GCA_018268735.1 Actinomycetota bacterium
ACCACCGAGCGGCGTTGGAGATGGTGCTCGATGGTCCCGGTGTCGACGCCGTGATGGTCGTCGATGCGTCTCCGGGTTCGCTCCCACCCGAGGATCTCTCCGCCGAGGTGCTCGCCGCGTCGGCGCGCCGACGGGACGTGACGTTCGTGTCGGCGACCGTCGGCGGGGACCGGCCCCGTCGCCTGCTCGACGCCGCCACCGGTGCGGCGGTCCCGGTGTTCACGTTCCCCGAGCACGCTGCCAACGCGATCGCCCGGCTCGCATCCGCCGGGGAGTGGCGTGCCACAGCACGCGTGTACGGCGACGAGCCCCTCGCCGGTGTCGACGTGGAGTCGGCCCGCTCGCTCGTGGATCGATGGCTCACCGATGCTGGGTCTGCCCCGCTGGAGCTCGACCACGCACGCCAGGAGGAGCTGCTGGCCGCGTTCGGCATCAGAGTGGCGCAACGTGTCGCCGTCTCGTCGTTGGAGGAGGCGCTCGGGGCCGCCGACGGCCTGGGGTGGCCTGTGGTGCTCAAGGCGCGGCAGCGGGATCGTCGCAAGCGCTCCGTGTCGAGCGGTGTCGCCCTCGACCTCGCGGGTGAGGGCGACCTCTGCAGCACGTGGGATCGGATGCGCGCGGCGCTGGGCGATGAGGCGTTCCTGCCCGCGATCGTGCAGCGGCTCGTGGAGCAGGGCACCGACGTCGCGATGAGGGCGCGACGCAGCGACGGCGTGACGACCGTCGAGGTCGGCCTCGGTGGTCCCGCAGCGCGGTTCGACCCGTGGGAGCTCGGTGTGGTGCCGTTGACGCTCGCCGATGCCGGCGCGCTCGTCGCCGCCTCGTCGGTGGGGCGTGCCCTGACCGATCCGATCGACCGCGTCCCGGTCACCTCGCTGCTGCACCGGATCGCGGCGATGGTGGAGTCGGTCGAGGGGATCCGCTCGGTGCGCGCCGATCCGGTGATCGTGTCGGGTCCCGACGCGTGGATCACCGACGTGGTCGTGACGATCGGTGGACCCGACGGAGCGCCTCCGGTCCGCCACCTGGGTTGAGCTGAGGGCGCAGGCGGCACCCTCTGCACGTCATCGGGTCACAGGTTCGGGACCACGGTGCCGTATCGCTGCACGTGGCGCCACGACTGGCGGGAGCCGGCCAGCCAGCGGAACCCGCTGCGGATGACCGCGGCGAGCTGCAACGGCCGCCAGATCAGCCGGAGCCCCGGTGTCCACCAGAGGAGACGCCACCGCTCGCGGTCGAGGTGGATCGCGACGGCGGCGACGACCAGATCGGCGCCGATCGACAGCGCCGCGATGACGGCCGCCTGCGTCCACTGGCGTTGCGCCAGCAGGACGAGCAGGTAGAGGTCGACCAGCGGGCCGGTGATCGGCAGGAGGATCTGGCTCAGGATCAGCCAGGGGAGCGCGAGCACGCCGAGGCGGCCGGAGTTGCGACGGAACAGCAGGTCGCTGCGCTTCGCTGCCACCTGGACGGTGCCGAAGGACCAGCGGTGGCGCTGCTTGAGCACGTCGGCAGCGGTCTCCGGGGCTTCGGTCCACGCGACGGCCCGTGGCTCGTAGGGGATGCGTCCGCCGTGCTGGAGGAGCGCGACGGTGAGGTCGGTGTCCTCCACGAGCGTCTCGCTCGGATACCCGCCGACCTCGATGAGCGTCGAGCGACGGAACGCTCCGGCTGCTCCCGGCACCACGGCGACGCAGTTGAGCTGGGCCTGTGCCCGTCGGTCGAGGTTGAGGCTCATGAGGTACTCCAGCGCCTGGAGGCGGGAGAGCACCGTCGATCGGTTGCCGACCTTGACGTTGCCGGCCACGGCGACGACCTCGTCGTCGTCGAAGTGCGGGATCACGCGTTGCAGGAAGTCCGCCTCGAGCACGGTGTCGGCATCGATCACGACCACGATCTCGCCGGACGCCGAGCCGATCCCGGTGTTGAGCGCGGTCGCCTTGCCGCTCTGGTCCTGGCGGATCACGCGGGCTCCGGACTCCTCGGCGATCCGTGCGGTCGAGTCGGTGGAGCCGTCGTCC
>JAFDWA010000444.1 GCA_018268735.1 Actinomycetota bacterium
GCTGAACCGGGACTACGGCACGCAGGTCGTGGCCGGCACGAACCCCAAGAAGGCCGGCACCGACGTGGACGGCATCCCGATCTTCGCCTCGGTCGCCGACGCCGTCGCCGCCACCGGCGCCAACGCGAGCTGCATCTTCATCCCCGCCCCGGGTGTGCGCTCGGCGGTGATGGAGGCGGCCGAGGGCGGCGTCGAGTTCATCGTGTGCATCACCGAGGGCGTCCCGATGCAGGACGAGGCGTGGTTCTTCAACAAGCTGCAGCGGGACTTCCCGTCGGTGCAGCTGCTGGGCCCGAACTGCCCCGGCATCATCAGCCCCGGCAAGTGCAACATCGGCATCACCGCCGGCCACATCGCCAAGGCGCCGGTCGCGGGCGAGCGCAACGTCGGCATCGTGAGCCGCTCCGGCACGCTCACCTACCAGGCGCTCTACGAGCTGAAGCTGCAGGACATCGGCGTGACCACCTGCGTCGGCATCGGCGGCGACCCGGTCCCGGGCACCTCGTTCATCGACTGCCTCGAGCGATTCGAGGCCGACCCCGACACGTCCGCCGTCATGATGATCGGTGAGATCGGTGGGTCGGCCGAGGAGGAGGCTGCCGACTTCATCGCCTCCAAGATGACCAAGCCGGTCGTCGCCTACATCGCCGGGCAGACCGCTCCCGCTGGCAAGAAGATGGGCCACGCCGGGGCGATCGTGTCGGGTGGCAAGGGCACCGCGGCGGCCAAGATGGAGGCGCTGGGCTCGGCCGGCGTGCAGGTGGGTGCGAACCCGACCGAGGCGGGCAGCCTCATGGTCGACGTCGTCCGCTCCCTCGCCTGACGCCCCCCACTGAAAACTGGGCGCGGATTCGACACATCCTGTCGATTCCGCGACCCAGATTCGGTCGCGGGCGTCATGTCCGGTCGTTCTCGACGCCGGCGAGCTTGCGAACCACGACGTCCGCGCACCATCCCGGGCGTTCGCGGGCCTGGCGCCAGGTGAACCGGATCGGCCACCATCCCTGCAGGACGAGCAGGTCCTGGCGCCATCGGTCGTCCTCGAACGGAGTGCGGCCTCCGTGGACCCCGAACCCGTCACCCTCCAGGAACACCCTGTGGGTCGGATACGCCAGGTCCAACCGGAAGTCGTGACCGTCGGCGGTGACGGGATGCTGGCGCACCGGTGGAGGGACGCCGTGTTCCCGGAGGATCCGCAGGATGAGCACCTCCAACTTGCTCTCGGCGGGTGACCCCGAGCCGTAGGCGTCGAGCAGGTCGCGAATCGGACCCGCGCCGTTGCGCCCTCGACGGGAGATGCGCCGGTACGTGTCTGCGACCTCCTCCAGGGTGGTGAGCCGACGGTGGATGGCCTGGTGGAGCATGTGCTCGAGGTCCAGATCCGTGATCGTGAGGCCGATGTCGACCAGGGTCCGCGCCGGGGTGGTCATCGGGATCCGACGGAAGCTGGTCACCTCGTCGGGGAGGAGGTCCTGGGTGCGGTGGACGACGGCGTCGTCGTGGACGTGGCCGTTGGTCCGGACGACCAGCACGTGCGGGCGTCCTCCCCTCGAGTCGATCAGTCCTGACATCTCGGCAGCGGTGCGGAACGATGCGACGCCCCGGGCACGCCAGGCGGCGGCGAGCACCCGCTGGTCCCGGGTGGGGGCCGAACCCACGACGCGGTACACGCTCGTGCCGACCCGCTCTGCCCGGCCCTGCTGCACTCGGTAGGCGATCTGACGGCGGCTCAGTCCCAGTCGGAGGGCGTCGTCGGTGCGGTAGAGCCCGTGGTGTGCCGCCGCCCAGGCGAAGAGATGTTCGTCGTTGCCCGTTCCCATCCGAACGAGCAGACACTCCTACCTGGGTCCGTGTCAGCGGGTCGCGCGACCCGTTGACAACGCGACCGGGATACCTGCTCGGTCGCCTGACGATTCTGGGGCGCGGAATCGACAGGACGTGTCGATTGCGACCCCTATGTTCTGGGTTGGGGTGGGCGCTGGTAATTTCTGCCCGTCATGCGACTCGCCGTCCT
>JAFDWA010000445.1 GCA_018268735.1 Actinomycetota bacterium
GGGTGCGCGGGGAGCTCCACCACCCGGTCGGCACGTCCGAGCTCGGCGAGCATGTGGGTCACGACGACCACGGCGCGGCCCTGCTCACGCCACACAGCGCAGTGGTCCCAGAAGTTCACGTAGGTCCCTCGGTCGAACCCTTGGTACGGCTCGTCGAGCAGCAGGACGGCCGGATCGACGAGGAGGGCGAGTGCGAGGTTCAGCTTCTGGCGCGTCCCCCCCGACAGGTTCCGGGTGACGGCCCGCTCGTGCAACGGGTAGTCGAACTCCGAGAGGATGGCCCGGCCGCGTTGCAGCGACTCGGCCCGACCGATGCCCGCACCTCGGCCGAACATCACGAGGTGGTCCTCGGCGGTCAGCAGCTCGAACAGGCCGGGGATCTGCGGGCAGTAGCCGATGCGACCGTCGACTGTGACGGTGCCAGCGTCCGCGCGCTCCAACCCGGCGCAGATGCGCATCAGGGTCGACTTGCCGGCGCCGTTCTCACCGGTGAGGGCGACGACCTCGCCGCGAGCGACGCTGAGGTCGACGCCATCGAGGATCGTGGTCGAACCGAAGCGCTTGCACACCTTGTCCACCACGAGCGCACCCACACCGACATCGTTGCCCGCACAGGCGGTCCGCACCAGCGCGACCGTGCTCGACGCGCTGATCCCTCAGCGGCGGTCGCGACCGATGGGTTCGGCTGCGACGGGTTCGACCGATGGCGGTCGACTCACAGCGGAGCGACGAACGGGATGCACGGCGGGCGTGGCCCGACCTCGCCCCCGAGCGCCCAGATCACGAGGCCCGTGACGTTCGGATCGACGGCCATCGCGACGTGCCCGCTGAGGTCGAGGATGCAGTGCTGCTGCAGCACGATGTTGGTCACGCCGGGTTCGTTCAGGATCCCGCTGGTGTAGGGGACGACGACTTCGTCGAGGGTGGAGACGATGTTGGTGTACGTCGGCCCCGGCCGGGTGACCCCTCCGGCGTTCAGGTCGTCGATGAACTGCGACGGCGGGAGGAGCTCGGCGCACGACGCGCACACCACGTCGAGCACCGGGTCGAGGATCGGCGACACTGCGTGGGCGAGCACGCTGAGCCCGTACAGCGTGGTGCCCTGGTACACCGAGCCGAACCCGACGAAGTGGCGGACCTTGGCGTCGCCGCCGAGGAACTTCATGTAGTACGCGGCCAGCGCGGTGCCTTCGGAGTGGCCGACGAGGTCGACCTTCGCCGCCCCGGTGCTCGAGCGGACCGAGTCGATGTACGCGGCGATCTCGCCGGCGCTGGATCGGATGGACTGCAGCCCGCCGATGCCGAACGCGCCGACGCCGTAGGTCGGTGTGAACACGCAGTAGCCGGCTCCGGCGATCAGCGGCGCCTTCGTGAACCAGTTGAGCCCGCCGTTGGCGCCGAGGCCGTGGAGCATGACCACTGGCTCGCGCCCTGCTGCGGGCTTGCACCCCCAGTCGTTCACCCCCTGGGTCGGTGGACCCGAGGGCGCCGGCGCGCACGCCGCAGCGAGGAGCAGTGCGGCGGCGGCGACCGCCAGCACTCGGACACGTCGATGGCACATGTGGATCCCCCCGGACATCACAGCTTCGGTCGGCGACCATCCTGCCGCGCGGCCGTAGCGTCGGCGCGCATGATCTCCGGACCGACGTCGCCGCCGCAGCTCTCCGTGCATCTCCTCAACTTCGCAGCGGAGGACCCCGGGTCCTGGGAGCACCTCATCGAGCGGGCGGTCGAGGCGGAGGCCGCTGGAGTGGACCGCGTCGTGGTGTCCGACCATGTCGCGTTCGGCGAGGACCTCGACGCGTACGGCGACCCACGCGCCGGCGGCAGCGAAGGCGCCCGGCAGCCGACCGGCCCGGACGGCTGCTGGTTGGAGCCGCTGACCGTCCTGGCAGCGGTGAGCACCAGGACCTCCCGCGTGCGCCTGGGGACCTCGGTGCTGCTCGCGACGCTGCGCACCCCGGTCGTGCTGGCGAAGTCGGTGGCGACGCTCGACGCGCTGAGCGGGGGACGC
>JAFDWA010000446.1 GCA_018268735.1 Actinomycetota bacterium
AGGATCCACTCGACCTGCGGCAGGAACCCCATGTCGGCCATGCGATCCGCCTCGTCGATGACGACGTGGCGCACATCGGCGACCGACAGGTCGCCACGCTCGATGAGGTCGATCGCACGACCGGGCGTGCAGACCGCGAGCTCGACGCCGTGCTTGAGCGCCTTGATCTGCTTCTCGATCGGATCGCCACCGTAGATCGCGGCGATGCGCACACCCCGGGCATGTGCGGCAGCGACCAGCTCGTCGCGGACCTGGGTGGCGAGCTCACGCGTCGGGACCAGCGCGAGCCCACTCGGGCGGCCCGGCTCGGCGCGGGGGAGCAGCTGCACGAGCGGCAGGCCGAACGCGAGCGTCTTGCCGGAACCGGTCTTGGCCTTCCCGCACACGTCGCGTCCGGCGAGGATGTCGGGGATCGTCTTCTCCTGGATGGGGAAGGCGTCGCTGATGCCACGCTCCCGCAGTGCATGGCAGATGTCCTCGGCGATGCCGAGATCGTCGAAGGTCGTGGTCATGTCCGCTTCGGATCCGTGATGATGGCGTCATCGTAGTTGCGTTCGGATGCCCGCACCGACGCCGAGGGGGGACCATGACAACGACCGGGACCACGACCGGGACCACGACGTCCGAGCACCTCCGCGACATCGCAGAGGACGGCGTCACCTGCATCCGAGGTGTGCTGGACGCCGACGCCGTCGGCCTACTCCTCGAGGACCTGGCACGGATCGAGCACGAGGAGGGGGTTCGGCCGGCATCCAACGACTTCGAGGGCACCCGGACGCTGCGCGTGTACAACCTGCTGCGCCACGGACGGCTGTGGGCGGCCATCCCGGTGCATCCGAGGGTGCTCGGGGTCGTCGAGGGCGTGCTCGACCCGGGCTGCCTCGTCTCGAGCCTGTCCTCGGTGCGCATCCAGCCCGGCGAGACCGCCCAGCCGCTGCATGCCGACGACCAGCTCATCCCTCTGGATCGGCCGCACCCGCCGGTGGTCTGCAACTCGATGTGGGCGCTCACCGACTTCACCGCCGACAACGGCGCCACCCGGATCGTCCGACGCAGCCACTCGTGGGGCGCGCCCACCTACGGCGGCGACCACCCGACGGAGCCGGCGGTCATGCGGGCCGGCGACGTGCTGGTGTGGAACGGGAGCCTCTGGCATGCCGGCGGGGCGAACCTGACCGCGCACGACCGCGTCGGCATCGCCATGAACTACTGCGCAGGTTGGATCCGCCAGCAGGAGAACCAGCAGCTCGGACTGCCACCCCGGCTCGTCGCCGCCTTCGCACCGCGACTTCAGGAGCTCGTCGGCTACTCCGTGTACCGCGGGCTCATCGGCCACGTCGAACGCCGGTCACCGGCCGAGCTGCTCGTCGACGCTGCCTCCGGGAACGACGCTGCCTCCGGGAACGACGCTGCCCCGATGGTCTGGGACCGATCGTGACCGTGCGGAACGCCATCGTCGGCTGCAGGCGCCCGCACCGCAGCGCTGCACCGGCTGCTCACCGACGCCGACACCTCGACGAGGCCCGGCACACCTATCGGACCACACCGCCACCCGGAGCGGGCTCGTCGGGGGCAGCTGGATCCTCGGACGGGTCCGGCTCCTCGAGGACCGGGACGACCTCCGACGCTGCGGCCTCGAGGTCAGCGTCCGCCTCGACCGGAGCGTCGCCGCGCCGGCCGTCCGGGCCGACCGGCGCCCGCACGCCGTCACCACCGATGATCTGCGCCATGGTCGCACCCGCCCGCAGCCGATCGGTCGCCTCACGATCCACCGGGCTGCCGCCCCAGAACAACCAGATCAGCCCGCCGAGGATCGCGATGCTCGCCGTCCAGATGTTGACCCGGAGCCCGAGCACCCGGCTCGCGAAGTCGTCGCGCAGCGCCTCGACCCACAGCCTCCCCAGGCCGTAGCCGGCGACGTAGACGGCGAACCAGCGGCCACGCCGGAGGACCAGTCGACCGCTCAACCAGAGGATGAAGCCTGCGAGCGACAGGTTCCACAGCATCT
>JAFDWA010000447.1 GCA_018268735.1 Actinomycetota bacterium
CGCGGTGCGAGATGCCACGCCGGTGTGCGGCGTCGAGACCGAGCGCGATCTGCGTCGCCCAACGTGAGACGGTGCCGAGCGGCTGCGGTCCCTGTGACCGGACCCGTGCTGTCAGCGACTCTGCGAGCAGCGGCATGACGAGCACCGAGTTGCCGTCTGCGGTGGTCACGACGTCGTGGACCTGCACGACGTGCGGCGCACCCGACAACGCGGACAGCGCCCGTGCCTCTCGCTCCAGGCGGCGGCTCTGGTCGCCGATGTCGCCGAGGACCTTCAACGCCACTCGGCGACCCAGCGCGACCTGCGTCGCCGAAAAGACGGTGCTGGAACCGCCGTGACCGATCAGGACGAGGTCGGTGAACCCCGAGATCGTGGGGACCGGTCGCTCATCGCGTCGGCGCATCTCTCCCTCTGACGCCATCGACGGATCGTACTGCCGGCGCCGTGTCCGGCGAGAGTGGTTCCGGTCGGAGTCGAATCGGCGAGGATGGAGCGGTGAGCCATCCCTGGCGACTCGAGCACCGACGCGGGAGCGCGCAGGACCTGCACGACCTCGCTGCGACCGAGCCGATCAGTGGCCGGGTCGTGGTGATCCAGGAGGCGACATCGCCGGCGCTCGTGGTCGGCAGCGCGCAGCGGCTCGGGGAGACCGAGCGCGCCCGAGCCCGCGAGGCGGGGATCGAGGTGGCACGTCGACGTTCCGGTGGCGGCGCCGTGCTGCTCGTTCCTGGTGACCACGTGTGGGTCGACCTGGTGATCGGCGCGGACGACCCGCTTGCAGATGCCGACGTCGGGCGAGCTGCCTGGTGGGTGGGCGAGGCGTTCCTCAGGTCGATCGGACTCGGCGCTCGACCGGTTGGTGCCGAGGTGCATCGCGGCGGGGTGACCGACCGGGCGGCGGGGGCGATCGCCTGCTTCGCCGCGCTCGGCCCGGGCGAGGTGGCCCTCGAGGGCCGCAAGGTGCTCGGCATCTCGCAGCGTCGGACCCGCTCCGGTGCCCGGTTCCAGTGCCTTGCGTACCGGGACTGGGAGCCTCGACGACTGCTGTCGCTGCTGTCGCTGCCTCCGGACCGATCCGCAGTGGTGCCCTCGGCGCTCCTCGACCGCGCCGGCGCCGGGTTGGCCCCTGGGTGGGGTGTGGTGGAGGACCTCCTTCCGTCGTTGCCGTAGCACGGTCCCGGTCCCGGGGACCGTGCGTCCGGGGCGCAGCGGCTCCAACTCTTCTGCTCCCGCGCTGCATCGGCTCGGCGCTGCATCGGCTCGGCGCTGCATCGGCTCGGCGCTGCATCGGCTCCGGCAGCGCTCTGGCCGATCTCTCTCCACCTCGATCGTGGTCCCGTCTCCTCGTGTCGACGACCGGCGAAGAGGTCCACACGAAACGTTGTCCTGGGGTTCGCTGTGGAATAGGGTGGGCCGAAGTGGAGGAAAGGGGAGCAACGAGGCTCGCCTGGGTTCGACATGGGTCGCTCCCCTCCTCCCTCTCGCACACCGCACAGCAGATCCAGACCCTTCGACCTCACAGGACCCAGACCGGGCGTGGACTTCTACGGCACCTTCGAGCACAAGATCGACGACAAGGGTCGTCTGGTGCTGCCGTCGTCGTTCAGGACGGCGTTCGCCGACGGGGGCATGGCCGCCCTGATCGAGGACTACGCAGCGCTGTTCACCCATGCCGAGTGGGACCGGTACCGGCGGCGCCTCGAGTCGTCGGGGAGCTTCTCGAGGGACGACCTGCGCTGGCTGTTCTCGATCGCGTCCCCGTTCGAGCCCGATCGCCAGAACCGGATCTCGCTGCCCCAGCGCCTGAGGGACCACACCGGACTCGACCAGGACATCGCCGTCGTCGGATCCGTCCGCTACGTGTCGCTGTTCTCGACGTCGGAGTGGGCACGACGCGAAGCAGACGTCATCGGCCAGGCCGACGGCGGCGGACCGTCGCTGGCGGACAAGTTCCGCTCCCTGGAGTTCCTGTGAGCACGCCGCCCATCGCCGTGCCGCTGTCCCCG
>JAFDWA010000448.1 GCA_018268735.1 Actinomycetota bacterium
GTTGCCGCATGTCCTTGCCATGCGGTCGCTGGCTCTCGGTGACGTCGCTCTGGCACAACAGGCCCAGGTGAGGGCAAGCGAAGAGAGCTACCGCAGCGCATCGTGGATACCCACCGAGATCCTGCTCGAACACCTGGGCTACCCACTTGAGCCAGTCGAGACACAGTGGCTCGAGCCCTATGAGGACGTCCGTGGGCGCTGGGAAGCCATCTTCACCTCCCTGGTGGACCGATCAAACCGCCCTGGATATCTCGGAGGCTCCTGATCTTGGAGATGAGGACGGAGTCATGCCCACACAATGCTGGGCTACCTTGATGATGGCGCGGGTTGGAGGCCCGCCGCTGGCGATGGCTTGATGGGAGGGGAACGGAACCATGTCCGTGGAGGACGAGCACACATCACCAACGGCGACCATCGACGGCGGTGAAGCGCCGCCCCCAGCCACCACGATCGTCGGCGACGCACCAGGCCCGCCACTCACCACCATCGTGTCACCCACCACTGCGGCCACGACGGTGGTCGCTGGCAATGGCATCGCTGGCAATGGCATCGACGGCACGACACTCGTGGCAGACGGCTCCGTCGCGATCGAATGGGTGCCGCCGGAGGTCTTCGCCCGCTTCCCTGGCCTCAACCTTTCGTCCCATTCCGGAGCCGAGGCGGTGGTGCTCACCGGGGAGAGCCCGGACTACGGACCGGTTGCCGTCAAGGTCTACCGCCCGGGCCTTGCGGCTGACCCAGCGGTGGTGCGTGTGCTGCAGGAGCGGGCCGACCTGGATCACGTGGTGGCCTTCCACGAAGCAACCGAGATCGGTGGCTGCTGGGTCGAGGTGCTGGAGCGCATCGACAGGGGTTCGCTTGTCGACCTGGCAGGCGGACGGCCGCTGCGGGGTGACGACCTGCGCGCCGTGGTGGCGGAGCTGACAGCGGCCATCGAGCACCTGCACTCCTTGGACCTCATCCACCGCGACATCAAGCCAGCCAACATCCTGGTGCGCACCGAGGACCCGCTCGATCTGGTGCTCGCCGACTTCGGGCTCTCGGCCATCCGCACCGACGACGTCGACCTCCAGGCGCAGAACCGCACCGTGATGTATGCCGCCCCTGAGATCCAGATGGGCCTCAGTGACCCTGCGGGCGACTGGTGGTCGCTCGGCATCATCGTCGTCGAGCTCTACACAGGGCGTCACCCGTTCGCCGACTTCAGCAACGCCACCATCCTGACGCACCTCATCGCTCGAGACCTCGACCTCAGCGGTGTCGACGATGAGCGGTGGCGCCTGTTGTGCGCTGGCTTGCTCGACCGCGACGCTGGAACCCGCTGGGGTGCGGATCAGGTGAACGATTGGCTCGCCGGCGGATCACCGGCGGTGCATCGCCAGACGTCGGCCCTCCCTCCATACGAGTTCGGCGGCGAGTCGTTCGACTCACCCGATTCGCTGCTGGCCGCGTTCAGCCTGGACTGGGAAGCAGCCGTGAGGCGCGTGAGTGGTCAAACGGCCTACCGGCAACTGTGCGACTGGCTCGTCACCAGAGCCCCCGGCGACGGTGAACTGGCGGTCGCACTCGATGCCATCGGCGAAGAAGCCGACGGTGACACCCGGCTCTTCCGGCTGCTGCGGCAACTGGCCCCTCATCTACCACCCATCTACCGCGGGTACTCACTTGAGGGCGACGGCCTGGCCCGCCTGGCCGCTGTCGCGGTTCGCTCGGGAGCAACCAGCCGGGAGTTCACCGCAGTGGCGTCGCTGTGGGCCAACCGCGCCCTGCAGTGGCTCTCGTCGAGCACCACAGCCGACCAGGAGTGGCGCGACGGCTGCGAGGCCGTCAAGGAGATGCTGGTCGGCCACCGCACCATGGACGACGAGGAGGAGTCGCTGGCGCGAGCCCGAATGCTCCTCGCTGTGTGCAGCACCGACGAGGCCCGGGTCCTACGTGAGCAGGCCGTCGCCGCCGGGCGTGCCGACGCCGGGCGGATCGGCTGGTTCCGGCTCATCGCCTCAC
>JAFDWA010000449.1 GCA_018268735.1 Actinomycetota bacterium
GTGCTGGTACAGCAGGGTGCCGTCTGGTCGCTCGATCCTGCTGACGAAGACCGGTGGGACGTGCACTCCCTGGTCCGAGAACGTGGCGAAGACCGACGCCATGTCGAGCACCGTGACGTTGTTGGTCCCCAGCACCGCCGCCGGGTTCGGCTGCAGCTTCGTGGAGGTGATCCCCAGGGCCTTGCCCATGTCGACCGAGCGCTGTGCCCCGACACGTGGGTCGAGGACGATGTTCGCGAAGCACGTGTTCGACGAGACCACCGTGCACTGCTCGAGGGTGCCCTTGCCGATGCCGCCGCCCTTGACGTTCCACACCTGCCCGTTGGCGATCTTGTGCGACTCCGCAGCAGGTGCGTTGAACAGCTCGGTGGTCGACACGCCGCTCGTCAGCGCGGTCGCCAGGACGATCGGCTTGAACGAGGAGCCGGTCTGTCGCCCGGCACCCATCGCGAGGTTCGTCTGGCGGTAGTCCGATGTCCCGAAGTAGTCGCGTCCGCCGACCATCGCCTTCACGAAGCCGGTCTTGGGATCGATGGTGACCAGCGCAGCGTCGGGCATCTTCGGATCGACGCCCTGCTTGGGCAGCACCTGGGCGATCGATGCCTCAGCCGTCGACTGGAGGTCCAGGTCGATGGTCGTGTAGATGCGCAAGCCGCCCCGGTAGAGGTTGTTGTAGCGCTCCCCCTGGGTCTTGCCGAGCACGTCGGAGCCCTTGAGCAGGTACGACTTCACCGCGTCCACGAAGTGGGCCGCAGGATACGGCTGCTGCTCTGGCGGTGGTTGGGGTGCGACGATCTGGACCGGCGTCGCGACCGCGAGGTCGTGCTGGGCCTGGGTGATGTCGCCGAGCTCGAGCATGCGCCGCAGCACGACGTTGCGGCGGGTCGTCGCGGCCTCGACGTGCTTGCGGGGGTCGTAGCGCGACGGCGCCTGGATCAGGCCGGCGAGCAGGGCCGAGCGCGGAAGGTCGAGCTGGCTGGCGGGGATGCCGAAGTAGGACCGGGCCGCAGCGTCGATGCCGTAGGCGCCGCTGCCGAAGTAGATCGTGTTGAGGTACAGCTCCAGGATCAGGTCCTTCGAGTAGTTGCGCTCGATCGACAGCGCCAGCGACGCCTCCTCCAGCTTCCGTCGGATCGTCTTCTCCGGGGTCAGGAGGGCGGTCTTGACGTACTGCTGGGTGATCGTGGAGCCGCCCTGGCCGGTCTCGCCGTCCTCGGCGTTCGAGCTGGCTGCCCGGGCGATGCCCCGTGGGTCGATCCCGTGGTGGGACCAGAACCGCGAGTCCTCGATGGCCACCACCGCGGACTGCGTGATCGTCGGGATCTGCTCGATCGGGATGCTGGTCCGGTTCTGGTCGCGCAGCACCGTGATCGGACGGCCCTGGGCGTCGAAGAGGGTGGTCGGTGCGGCGTTCACCGGGAGCAGCAGCGGGGGCGCGTCGCGGGCGACGCCGCAGGACACGAGCGTCGAGGCGACGACGCCCAGCGCCGCGAGCGCGATCAGGGTGCGGGAGCGGCGTGCCATGTCCGCACCAGTGTTGCCGACCGGCTGCTCGGACTGGTGACAGGGCCCCCCGACCCGCCGGTAGGCTCTCAGGTCGGTTCAGCGTCCCGCGGTCGGCTGCGACCGGCGCCGTGCCGTCGACCAGGGAGGTGCCACCAGGATGTCCGACGTGCTGTCGGAGCTGCAGGAGCGTGGGCTGCTGCAGGACCACACCGATCTGGTTGCGTTGGGGGAGCGCCTCGCCGGAGGGCCGACGCCGGTGTACTGCGGGTTCGATCCCACCGCGAGCTCCCTGCACATCGGGAACCTGCAGTCCATCCTGCTGCTTCGTCGGTTCCAGGACGCCGGCCACCCACCGATCGCCCTCGTCGGGGGCGCGACGGGCATGATCGGCGATCCGTCGGGCCGGTCGAGCGAGCGCCGGTTCCTGGAACCAGAGGTGCTCGACGGGAACCGGGTGGACATCGCCGGGCAGCAGGGGCGGTTC
>JAFDWA010000044.1 GCA_018268735.1 Actinomycetota bacterium
GACCTGGCTCACACCGACGACCACGGCAAGGAACGACGCGGCGACCATGGCGAATCGCACGAGCCACAGGTCGGTCGGAGGCGGCGACGGCAACGGCTCGACGCCGCTCCACTCGCACAGCGACCGTCGACGTCCGATCTCGCGCATCTCCCATATGGCGAAGATCGACAACCCGACCGACAGCACGATCTGCAGGACCCCGCTGATGCGCACGGCGCGGCCGGCGAAGGTGAACAGCCGCGTGGCAAGACCGGGGATGACGAGACCCCGATCGGTGTGGGTCAGCAGGTCGAGCAGCAGGTGGGTCACCGTGCCGATCACGACACCGACGACCACCACCCACCAGCGGTGACGAGTCCGTCCGACCCAGCGGAGGTCGCGGAGATGGAACGACCCGAGGTCCGGGAGGTACCCGGCGAGACGCGGCAGCACGAGCCGCCGGGCGCTCCAGGTGAGCAGCAACCCGACGACGAGCCCGCCGGTGAGGGCCTGCAGCGGATCGTGGCCGTCCCACCAGACCGGGTAGCCGTGGAAGATCAACGCCCATCGCGGCGGCACGACGCGGGCGAGGTCCGGCGTCACGCTGCCGGCGACCATCGCGACCCCGTCCAGATCGGGGCGCCATCGCTTGAGTGGGAGGACGGGCGCCTGGTGCGCCAGGAACGTGACCGGCATGCGGTCGACCATGGTGGCAGACGTGCGACCTCGGACCATCGGCACCGGCGAGTGCGCCCTATTTCCACTACCCGTGTAGTGGAAATATGCTGTGGTCAATGTCCGTCGCCCCCACATCCGAGGCCGCGGACCGTGACCCCGCAGCGGCAGCCGACGACCTCGACGTCGCTGCGATCAAGGCCGACTTCCCGATCCTGTCCACGACGGCGCACGGTCACCGGCTCGTGTTCCTCGACTCCGCCGCCTCCTCGCAGAAGCCGACCCAGGTCATCGCGGCGATGGACGACTACTACGAGACCTCGCACGCGAACGTGCATCGCGCCGCCTACGCGCTCGCTGAGGCGGCGACGAACGCCATGGAGGTCGCACGGGCGAAGGTGGGCCGGTTCATCGGTGCCGCGTCAGCGGACGAGATCGTCTTCACGAAGAACGCGACCGAGTCCCTCAACCTGGTCGCCCGGTCGTGGGGTGCCGCCAACCTCGCAGCCGGCGACGCCGTCGTGCTCACCCAACTCGAGCACCACGCCGACATCGTCCCCTGGCAGCAGCTCGCAGCCGACCGCGGCGTCGAGATCCGATGGGTCCCGCTCACCCACGACGGCCGCCTCGACCTCGCCGACCTCGACCGCCTGCTGGACGGGGCGAAGCTGCTCGCGGTGTCGGCCATGTCCAACGTCGTGGGAACGATCACGCCCGTCCGCCGACTCGCCGACGCGGCCCATGCTGCCGGGGCCCTCGTGTGCGTCGACGCCTGCCAGTACGTGCCCCACGTGGCGACCGACGTGGCAGCGCTCGGCGCCGACTTCCTCGCGTTCTCCGGCCACAAGATGCTCGGCCCGACCGGCATCGGCGTGCTGTGGGCCCGCAGGGAGCTGCTCGAGGACATGCCGCCGTTCCTCGGCGGGGGCGGGATGATCCTGGACGTGACCCTCGACGGGTTCACCCCTGCAGCGGTGCCGCACAAGTTCGAGGCCGGCACGCCGCCGATCGCCGAGATCGTCGGGCTCGGCGCAGCCGTCGACTACCTGACGAACCTCGGGATGGACCGTGTCCGGGCACACGAGATCTCCATGACCGACTACGCGATGCGGAGCCTCACGGACCGCTTCGGCGACGACCTCACGATCTACGGTCCAACCGATCCGGCGTCTCGCGGCGGAGTCATGAGCTTCGCCTTCAAGGGCATCCACCCACATGACATCTCCCAGGTGCTGGATCAGCACGGCGTGTGCGTCCGCCCCGGCCACCACTGCGCCAAGCCGCTCATGCGGGCACTCGGGGTGGGGGCCACAGCCCGGGCATCGTGGTACGTGTACAACGACGAGGCCGACATCGACGCGCTCGGCGACGCGCTCGCCGACACCGACCGCTTCTTCGACTTCTGAACGGGCACCCGGCGAGCCGGGCGAAAGGATCGAACACACCATGTCAGGTCTCGAAGACCTCTACCGGGAGATCATCCTCGACCACTACCGCAACCCGCGGAACCGCGGTGAGCTGCCGTCGCCACCCGCGGCACGGGTCGAGGGCTTCAACCCGCTCTGCGGCGACGAGGTCATCGTGTACCTCGAGCTCGACGACCCCTCCAAGGGCGACGACGCCGTCGTCAGCGAAGTCCGGATCAGCGGTCAGGGCTGTTCGATCTCGCAGTCCTCGGCGTCGATGATGTCGACCGCGATCACCGGCCGGACCGTCGCCGAGGTCAAGGACCTCACCAAGGCGTTCAAGTCGATGATGTCGATCCACGAAGGCGAGCTCGACGGCGGCGAACCCGCCTCGGCCGACGATGCCGACCCCGGAGAGGCTCGCCTCGGCGACCTCGAGGCGCTGCGCGGCGTGGTGAAGTTCCCTGTCCGCATCAAGTGCGCGACGCTCAGCTGGAACACCTTGCTGCAGGCACTCGAGCAGTCCGCGGCCTGAGCGTCGAAGGTCTGATCGTCCCGCCGGTTGGCGCCGCGTTCCCCGGCGATCAGGTCTCGTGGCCCGGGAGGGGGGCTCCGAGCTGGACCGCGAGCTCCGACATCCGTCGCGCCAGCTCCACGTCGAGGACCGTGACACCGCCGGCGTCGTGGGTCGTGAGGTCCACCGTCACCGTGGCGTAGGAGTTGGACCAGTCGGGGTGGTGGTCCATCCCCTGTGCCACGACGGCGGCCGCAGCCATGAACCCGAACGCCCGGCTGAAGTCCGCGAAGCGCAGCTCCCGATGCAGGCGACCGTCGCGGACCTCCCAACCCGGCAGCGATGCCACCGCGTCGGCGAGCTCGTGTCCGGACAGCGCAACCGGTCGTCCCACGACACCCACCCTACGGTCACCCTTGCAGGGTCACCGGGTCACCCCGAAGGGCATCTCCCGGTCAGGCTGATCGGCCGCGCCGACGGAAGAACCGTCTCCACCCGCCGGATGATCCGCCTCCGGAGGTCCGGCGGTCCGCATCCACCTCCGCTCGGACCCGCGGGACCGCTGCGTTCACGATGTCCTCCGCTTCGTCGAGCAGCGCGGCGATCGACGGGTCGGTCCCCACGCCGGACGGCTCCGCCGGCGTCGGCGGGACGACCAGGCTGCCGTGCGCCCAGTTCACGTCTGCAAGCCTCGGGGTGTAGGCCGGGCAGTCCTCCGGGCATCGCCACGGCGCCTCCGGGGCCAGGTCGAGGTCGCACTTCCTCACGGTCTCGCCGTTCGGATACGTCCGGCTCTCGAAGAACTTGCAGCTCTCCCTCATCGGCATGGCGACAGTGTGGCAGCAGTCCGCCGGAATCCGGCCGCGAACGCTCTGGATCGGGCTCCGAATCCTCAGCATCGACGGCGATCCGACCGATGAGGGACCCATGACCGAACGCGGGACGGACATCGGGTTCGACGACGCCCGGGATCGACCCGGCGGCGACACGACCCACCTCCGCCGCATCCTCGACGCCGCAGGGGTGCCGACGGCGACGCTCGACGGCGAAGGCCAGGTGATCTCGCTGAACCCCGCGTTCGCCCGCTTGTGCGGCCGCGGCCCGAGCGAGGTCGTGGGTCTGCACCTGCTGTCGCTCTGCCCCGGCCGAGACCAGGCGGAGATGCTCTCGAAGCTCGTCCGAATCGTGGGCGCGGTGTCGGAGGTCGAGCGCGAAGAGCTCAGGGTGACCGGAGCAGATGGCAGGGTCCGCACCCTGTCGATCACCCTGTGCGGCGTCGCTGGAGCCGACGGCCGGGTCGACCACGTCGTCGCGATCGGATCCGACCTGACCCAGCAGCGCCGCGACCGCCGTCGGCTGCGCGAGCAGTCGCTCGACCGGGCCAGCGACCTGCTCACCGACTCCGCGACAGGGACTCCCAACGAGCGGGCGCTCGGGATCCTCGTCGGATCCGCATCACGGCGTTCTGCGGTCCACTCCACGCCGTTCGCCGTCCTGCGCTGCGAGCTGACGAACCTCGAAGCGCTCTGCGGCAGCCACGGCCAGGATGCCGTCGATCGGGCAGCCACCGCCGTCGTGGAACGCCTGAGGCAGCGGCTGCGCAGCGAGGACACGGTGACACGCTCAGCGCACGACGTCCTCACGGTGATCGCGGAGGACCTCGGCGACGTCCAGGATGCCGCCGGTGTCGCCTACCGGCTGCTGGCTTCCGTGGTGGAACCCGTCACGCTCGACGACGGCACGGCACTCGAGGTGGCGATGGTCGTCGGGATCGCCGTCGGCGACGCCTCGACCGAGCCTGCTCGTCTGCTCGCCGAGGCAGCGGCCGCGACCGTCGAAGCGCGCTCGGAAGGAGTCGGAGGCTTCCGGATCCTCGACGCCCGCACCCCGACCGGCGTCTGACCGCACCGACGTCCGACGCCCAACCTCTGTCGAGACGAGGAACGGCGGGTACGGCCGCCTATGGTTGGGGTGTGGCGCTGACCGAACCGCCCAGGACCCTGCCCGCAGCGGCCGACGCGGTCGACGACGCCTGCCCTGCAGCCGAGCAGCGCAGCCCTCGATGGGTGGCACCGCTGCTGACGGGTGGGGTGCTCGCCGTCGGGTGCGCTGCGGTGCTCGTCGCCGATCCCGGCGATTCGGGGACGCCGGTCTGCCTGTCGAAGTCGTTGTTCGGCATCGACTGCCCCTTCTGCGGTGGGTTGCGCGCTGCGAACTCGATGTTGCGTGGGCACTGGCTCGTCGCAGCGGACCACAACGTGCTGCTCGCCGTCGCCCTGCCCGTCCTCGCGGTGCTGTGGCTGGTGTGGCTGGTGCAGTCGATGCGCGGCCGCGAGCTCCATCTGCCGAAGGTGCCGCGAGCGGCGGTGTGGGCCTGCGTCGCGGTGGTCGTCGCGTTCACCGTGCTGCGGAACCTCCCGGTCGACTCGGGCTGGATCCACTGGCTCGCGTCGGGTGCGGCCTGAGCCCGACTCCTGGCATCCGACTCCTGGCACGGGCGTCCGGCACGGGCGTCCGGCTCCCTGGCGCAGACCACGTGCCGAGTCAGTCGATGCGACGAAGCCAGCCCCGGTAGCGCTCCCGACGCTGCACATAGGAGTCGATGCCCAGATCGAAGTGCCCGGGTGTCACCGCGTCGGGGCGGATCGTCGCCGGGATCCCGAGCGCCATCGCGAGCGGTGGGACCACCTTGTTGTTGCCGACGAACGCGCCGCCACCCACGATCGCCTCGCGCCCGACGACCGCGTTGTGCAGCACCTTCGAGCCGATCCCGATCAGAGCCTTGTCCTCGATGGTGCAGCCCTCGAGGTGTGCGAGGTGGCCGATCGTCACCTCGTCGCCGACCGTCGTCGGCCACAGCGGCGTCGTGTGGATCACCGCGCCGTCCTGCACCGAGCAGCGCTTCCCGATGAAGATGAACCCGTCGTCGCCACGCAGCACCGCGCACGGCCAGACCGAGGACTCGGCGCCGATGACCACCGACCCGATCACCACGGCGTCTGGGTGCACGTACGCCGACGGATCGATCTCGGGTTCCTGGTCACCGAGGGCGTAGATCGGCACGTTCGACCTCCCTGGCCGGATCAGAGCCGCGCATGGCGGCCGTAGGCGCCCTTGAAGAACAGCAGCGGCCCGACGTCGGGTCGGTGCACGTCCATCGAGCGGACGAGACCTTCGACGATCAGGTGGTCGCCACCCTCGTGCACCTCGTAGACCTCGCAGTCGATGTGCGCGACAGCGCCGTGGATCAACGGCGACCGGGTGATGGGCGACGGCTCCCATCTGATCCCCTCGAACTTGTCCTCCGCCTTCGAGGCGAAGCGACCGGAGGTCTCGTGCTGGTCCTCGGCGAGGACGCTGACGCCGAACACCCCCGTCTCGGCGATCGAGGGCCACGTCGAGGAGGTACGGGCGACGCAGAAGCCGACGAGCGGCGGGTCGAGCGACACCGAGAAGAACGATCCGATCGCGAGTCCGACCGGGCGACCGTCGACGAGCGACGAGATGACCGTGACGCCGGTCGGGAAGTGACCGAGCACCTGGCGGTACACCATCGGGTCGATCTCGATGGCGCCGGTCGGGTGCCCGCCGGCGGTCGCGTCGTCGCTCACGTGGAAGAAGCTACCGGCCGGCGCCGCGCCCCGCGGACGGCCGGCAGGGACATCGTGAGCCCTTCGTACGCGGCGAGCACGTCGGTCACTCCCCGGCGGTCAGCTACCTGACGTGCGTGGTCGAGGAGCTCGTCGATCCGCTCGTCGACGTGGGACGGGTCGTGGTGGAACAGCACGAGCGTGCCGACGCCTGCCTGGGCAGCGACCTCGACCGCGTAGTCGACGGTGCAGTGGCCCCAGTCGCTGCGGAGGGCGAACTCGTCGTCGTCGAACTGCGCGTCGTGGATCAGCACGTCGACGCCGGCGCACAGGTCGAGCACCGCGCCGTCCACCTCGGTCGAGCCGATGCCGGGCTGCTGGTGGTCGCTCACGTATGCGACGGTGCGGCCTCCGAGCTCGACCCGGTAGCCGAAGGTCGGCCCGCAGTGCGGCACCCACGCCGCATGCACGACTGCTGCACCGACCTCGAACGCACCCGGCTGGGTGTCGTGGAAGGTGATCTCACCCGGGAGCGCGTCGATGCTCACCGGGAAGTACGGCGGTGAGAGGAACCTCTGCACGGTGTCGGCGAGGCGTTCGTCGTCGGGCGCGGGCGCGTGCACCCGGACCTGCCCGCCCGAGGTGAGCAGCGGCGGGAAGAACGGGATCCCCTGCACGTGGTCCCAGTGCAGGTGCGTCAGGAGTGCGGTTCCCCGGAAGGAGCCACCGCCCCGCGCCTGATGCGCGAGCCCGTAGAAGCGAAGACCGGTTCCCAGGTCGAACAGGATCGGGTCATGGGCATCGTCCTCGACGACGACGCACGCGGTGTTGCCGCCGTAGCGACGGAGGCTCTCACCCGAACACGGTGTCGACCCGCGCACACCGTAGAACGTGACGTCCAGAATGGTCCCCCTCGTCAGCCGGATCGGTCCCTGCCTCCCGTCCGGGCAGCTGCAGCGTACGGGAGGCAGCGGCTCCCGGACCGTCGATTGTGACCGATGTCTCGCACCCCGTGCGACGCCGACCATGACGGGAGCCCGCACGATGCGTCGAACCGGCGACACCGGCGCGGGCGGGCTCGCCCGGCAGGGGCCGACCCAGGGCGGACAGCTCAGGGTGGACGGAGTCGCCCGTCGACGTCACGTCCGATGAGCCCGTCGGCCACCAGGGATTCGACCACCGCATGGACACGTCCCGGATCGAAGCCCTCCGAGCGCAGGCGTTGCTCGATCCCCGCCAGCTCCGTGTCGTCGGTGGTCATCGCGGCGAGCACGCGGCCACGCATCTCGCGATCCGATCCCTGGAACCGCGACTGACGGCGGGACACGGCTGCTGACCCGACGGCGGGGTCGGGATGCGGTCGACCGGCGCCACGCCATGCGCAGTCGACCGGACACCCGTCGCAGTCCGGCGTGGCACGGCAGCGCGTCGCCCCGAGGTCCATCACCACCTGGTTCCAGGCCCAGGGCAGCCCGGATGGAACCCAGGCGTCGGCGATCTCCTGCGCCTCCTTCGGACGGAGCCGACGGCCGGCGCGACGGGCGAGCACCCGAGCGACGTTCGTATCGACGACGCCGACGTGCGCCTCGAACGCGAACGCGAGCACCGCCCGCGCGGTGTACGGACCGACGCCCGGCAACGCCATCAACTCGTCGAGCGAGTCGGGCACGAGGCCGCCGTGCCGCTCGACGCACGCCGATGCGGCGAGGCGGAGATCCCGTGCGCGCCGCGGGTAGCCGAGCCCGTGCCACTCACCCAGCACGTCGCCGAGCGACGCTGCCGCGCACGCCCTCGGGTTCGGCCACCGCTCGAGGAACCGCTCCCATCTCGGAACGACCCGGACGACCTGCGTCTGCTGCAGCATCACCTCGCTGACGAGGACCGCCCACGGGTCACGAGTCCGGCGCCACGGCAGGTCTCGGAGGCGTGCCAGCCCCTCGGCGAGGATGTCGGCATGCTCGTCGGGCTCGCGGCCGGAGCGCGTCAACTCGGCGTCGACAGGCGGCGGCAGGTGTACAGCACCGTCTCGTGCGGGTAGTCGAAGCCCCCGGTCAGCTCCGGGTGCGCGGCGAGCAGGTCACGTGCCTCACCGAGCAGCGACTCACGCGGGCCGTCTGGCAGCGCAGCCACGAAGCTGGTCGAACGCAGTCGGTCGATGACCCCGTCGACGTCGGTGGGAACGGGATTCGGGTACCGCCGGACGTCGAGCTCGCTGAACCGACCTGCGACGGCGACCACGTCGGCCCACGGCACCTCACGGTGGTCGTCGTAGGGCCGGCCCCCCGTGCGATCCTCGACGAGCCGGGTCAGCTCGTCCACCCACGGCGTCGACGCGTCACGGGCGTTGAACACGATCGCCAGGACGCCGTCCAGACGCAGCACCCGCGCGGCTTCCGCGAGCGCCGCCGCGGCGTCGAACCAGTGGAAGGCCTGCCCCACGGCCAACAGGTCGACGACTCCCGAGGCGATCGGGACCGCCTCGGCGAGGCCGAGCGCCAACGGGACGCGAGGCAGGCCGAGGCGGAGCTGCCTCGCCATCGCGCCGAGCGGCTCGACGGCCCGGACGTCGAGACCGGCACGCACGAGCTGGCCGGTGAGGATCCCCGTCCCTGCTGCAAGGTCGACCACGAGCCCGCCGCGTGGGACCAGCTCCTTGATCGCACCGATCGCCGGCCGTGCGTAGGTCGGGCGGATGCGGGCGTAGGTGGACGCCGACGACGAGAACCCACCGGCGGCGACGGGGTTGACGGTCACGCGGTCAGCCTCGCGCGGAGCTCGGCCGTCCGGGCCCCGCGTCAGTCGTCCCAGATGCCGTCGCCGTAGGGGCGCTTGCGCTCGGGGGCAGCGTCGCGCTTCCAGACCATGACCTTGCGGCGGAAGTAGCAGACCTCGACGCCGTCCTGGTTGAAGCCCTTGGTCTCGACGGTCACGATCCCACGGTCGCCCTTGGAGGACTCCCGCTTCTCGAGCACACGGGTCTCGGCATAGATCGTGTCGCCGTGGAAGGTCGGGTTCTTGTGCTGGAGCGTCTCGATCTCCAGGTTGGCGATCGCCGCGCCGGAGACATCCGGGACGCTCATGCCCAACACGAGCGAGTACACGAGGTTGCCGACCACCACGTTGCGACCGTGCACGGTCTCGTTCTCCGCGAACCAC